>BNUP01000046.1 GCA_025997455.1 Fibrobacterales bacterium
TCAGTCCTGCTTGTTTTCTAAACCCATCGAATTCGATGGGTTTAAAATCCGGATTATAAAGAACCTCCCAGATACCGATATATTCGAGCGTATTTCGGTTTCTCATCCAATTTGCAATAGCCGCAGTCGAGTCATCGGTCTTAAACTTAGCAATATCCGTTAGCGAGATGTAATCTTTTTCGTTCACAGAAATGACTGCAATTTCCGTTTCTTGTACTGTTATTTTTGGCATAATGGTAAATATAATTTAGATTTTGGAAAGGTTTTACTTCTTCTTTTTACTGCTTGTTTGCCCTTCATTTCCTTCGCTGAGCCACACCTTTAACAAGTTTGCCGCACTATCGGGATTCGCCGATGCCCACGCCTCCAAACGGTCTATCAATTCATTCTGCTTGCGAACAGGTTCAGGCACATCTTCCGTTTCCGCCTCAATAGAAATTCCCGCATATCGCGGCACAGGCGGATTCATAGCCTCTATTAAACTTACCGCCACCTTTCTCAAGAATACAAACGCTAAAATCACAATCAAAACAATGGTAATTCTCAAAGCCCATTTTTCCCAAAGTTCCTTATTCCCCGCCTGATTCATCTGTGCCATTTCATCGTCCCAATAAGTGCGGTCGAACTGCATATTGGCAACATACACATCATCATTTCTATCCGAGGAAAAGCCCACAGCATTTTTTACCGCTTGAGTTAAAATTGCCAAATCTTCCTCACTTCGCGGCTTGTAAATTTTTTTGCCAGATTCCGCATCCCGTTCGTAAAGACCATCGACAAGCACCGAAATAGTCAGCCGTTTTGTTGTGCCGGGGCTGCTGATAATCTGCGCCATTGTGCGATTAACTTCATAGTTTGTAATAGAGCCTTCTTTCGTCTCATTTCCGTTTTCGGGCGGAATGTTAGACCGAGTGCCGTCCTCCCGTTGTTCGGAACGAACCGCTCTTTTTGTGGGGTCATAACTCTCAACCGTCCGCGAAATTTGGTCAAAATCCAACTCCGCCGATGCCTTAACACTCGCCTTATTTGGACCCAAAACCCCGTCGAGAATAGTCATCACCTGCCGCTCCAAATATTTCTCCGCAGACCTGCGAAACTCCATATTGTGGTCGGTGTGTTCGGCAACCGCGTTATCTGCATAACCTTTTGTGAGCATATTACCGTGGTCATCGAGCACCGTAACTTGTCGTGCTTTTAAGCCCTCAATTGAACTCGAAACCAAATGCTGAATACCCTTCACCTGCCTATCTTGCAATTCCTCTCCGGGTCGCAATTTCACGATAACGGATGCAGATGCCTCCTCTTTTTTCTCCATAAAAAGCGTCTGTTTGGGAATCGACACATGCACCCGCGCCTGCTCAACTTCGCGAAAACTCTCAATAGAGCGCGATAACTCCGTTTCCACCGCCCGCCGATAATTCAAATTTTGAGCAAAATCCGTCATTCCTAACTGATTTTTATCGAATAACTCATAACCCTTGCCCTGATCCCGCGGCAAACCCGCACGCGCAAGCGACATTCTCACCTCATAAATCGCATTCTTTGCCACAAGAATTGTCCGTCCATCGTTATCGAGTTTATAGTCAAATTTATTTTCCTGCAAAAATGCCGTTATATCCGCCGCCTCCGCAACATCCATATTCGCAAAAAGCGTAGCCATACGCGAATCGGTTGCATTCACCGCCTGCAAAGAAATCACCACCACAATTCCAGCAAACATCAGCACCATAGCCGATGCCAAAATCGCCTTTTGAACAGCGTTAAACCTCTGCCAAATATCTCTAAACTGCGTCAATAACTGACGAAAAAACTCGGACATATACGGGGAAGGTAGAAAGTTTAGGGTATGGGGTGTGGCGTGTGGGGTGTGGAGAACTCGGCGGTGCAGAAGTTGAAAGTGAAAAGTGTAAAGAGTAAAGTTATTATTCTCTACTCTTTACTCTTTCTCCCCTTGCACCGCCGAGTTTCTCACACCCCTGTACCGCAAAGTTTTCTACATTCCCCCCTATGAATAAACTCCTCTCTATTTGCGTATCTCTCGCCTGTTCCGCTTTGCTGTTCGCTTGTGCCGAAGAAAAAAGCGACCCTCCAACTCACGCAGAAAAATGCTTATCCGATAAAGGCATAACGGAAGAATGCTTAATCGGTAATTGGTATTTTAACGGAATTGAAGAAATCGTCGGCGACTTGCAAGACAACAGCGCCGGCAGCCTTGAACTTAAAAATAACGGCGAATATTCCTTCTCCGGCGGAGCTTATAAAATTGATGCGAATGGAAAATGGACATTGAACGGAACTACCTTGACCATCGATTGCATCTCTGGCGATTGCGATGGTGGCGGTTCCCGTTCGGCATCGCTTACCATTGCGGATTCTGCGAGCACTTTAAGGGTGAGAAGTAGCGGACAAACCGCACCGTTTTCATTCTACAATTCCAATTCAATAAAAAATCCCATTGAAAAATTCACTTGGAACGAGTAACTAAAACTCCTGACTGTAGGTAACCGCCATAGTCCTGTTCGGCACGGGGTAGGCATCGTAAATATTTTGGTAATCCTCGCCGCCGAGGTTTCTGGCAAAAATTGAAAGGGTAGTCGCGGGTAGCGGCTTGTATGTTAAGCCTGCGTGATAGTATGCATTTGGCGGAATGTGCATTCTCTGTGCTTTGTCGCGGAAAATTTCTGAGTGTGCCTCGCCTTCCAAATGCAATTCAAAATTGAAGGGCAACTTAAAAATTGCTCCTGCATTGTATTGCTGTTCGGGTTCGTTCGGCAGGTCGCCCGCATTTTGAAATGTCGCATTTGAATTTATTTTAAGCCAAGTAAACGGGTCTGTTGAAAGTTCCGCCTCAACGCCGTACACTCTCCCGCTCCCGCTGTTTATGGGTTTTGAAAGCCCGAAACTCGTCATATAAATTATACGGTTGCGAATGCGGTTTGCAAATGCTGTTAATGAAATATGCGTTTTTTTTGTGGTAAATGCGGTGCCGAGTTCCGCTTGCTCGCCTTGCTCCGCCTCCAAATTCGGGTTTGGCAAAATTCCAAAACCGGTGCTAAAAAGTTCCGATAGCGACGGTGCTCTAAAATAATGACTAAGTGCTCCAAATGCACTAATCGGAAAATTCTTTTCACCCAAATTGAACGAAACTCTTCCCGAAGGCAAAAATCGAAATCCGTCTTGAAATTCACCGCCTATACCAACCGCAGAAATTTTTCCGCTCTCTGTTCTGTCTTTGCTCCATCTTCCGTTTGCATTAACTTTTAAGTTAAAAAATGAGATGGGAGACAGATCGCCCAAAAATGAAATTTGCCCTGTTTTATTAGAAAATTCATAACTGCTAAGTGCGGGGTGATCGTTTCGCGAATTGAGTATTGAGTAATTTAATAAAGTGTGCAATTCTACATTCCAAAAATCGCCTTTGCCGAGTAATGATGCCAAACCGCCTGCGTTATGAGTGATTGCCCCGCTAATTGTGGGAACTTTGGAAGTAAGTCCAATGTTATCTATTGGCGACCAAAAATTTCTGTTCTTTTCAAAACCGCCAAACGCCCGTGCAGACCACGCCCAAGAATCATCGGAAGATTCAATTTCATAACTGATAAGTGCACCGTCGTTTTTGGAATTTGCAGTTTTAGTTTGTTGCTCTTCGCGCCCCGGAATGCCGCCGTTTTCTGTGTGATGTTCAATTCTCAAACGGGAATTTCTTTTGCTATGCACAAAGCGAAAAATATGGTTTCCAGAAATCTGCGAAAAATCTGCGTTTCTTCGGGTGTCCCAAAAATCGTCCTCAAAATTATATGCCGTTCCGTTGCGGTTAAAAAAGGGAAAGTCATTTGTAGCGGCACGGTAATTTATTGCACTGTTCCAGTAAATTTCGTTTATGGGTGCACCTGCCTGCATAGATAAAATTCTCGTTCCGTAACTTCCTACGCTTGCGGAAAATTTTCCCGAACGAGTTGTGGCATCTTTAGAGATTAAATTTATAACTCCTCCCATAACATTTGCACCAAATTTTGCAGGAACAAAACCCTTGTAAATTTCTACTCTCTCATATTGATTTAGGTCTATACTTCCCAAATCCACCATATTGCCGCTTGAATTTTGCACAACAACGCCATCTATCGCAAGTGCAATTTGATTTCCCTGCATCCCTCGAATCGATACTGTTTGAAAACTCCCCATTCCGCCTTTTCGTCTGGTCTGAATCCCTGAATTTTCGGCGAGTAAATCGGCAAGTGAAATGTTTTTCCCTGCCCAATGCTCGCTTTTAATCTCTGTAAATTCTCTGTTGTCATTGTAATAATCTGCCTGAACTTCGCTTGCAGGAAGTTCGCTAACCTTATAGCGAACGGTATCGGTGGCAGCGGCAGTAGCGGCGGAATCAACGGCAGTGGTTGTGACGGCGGCAAATGAAATCGAAACCGCCGCGAATATTGCAAAACGAATTACCATCAAAAACCTCTAAAAACTTCCACAAACCATAATCTCTGAATTTTTAGAGACGACGGCGAACACACACAAAATAAGTTCACCACCTTGAAATGGCTAAGGAATACGGAGGCAGTGCATTTTCGCCTTCATTTGCAGAGGCAGTTGTTTTGCTCGCGGAAAAGTAAATTTTTAATCCGCCCGCATCGGCAACGAACAATTTTTCGCCGACTCCGTCAAACACAAGTCCGTTTGAGGCATCGGTAATATTCGGCAATGCCGCACCCAAATTTTTATTTGACAAAGTTATGGGTTTTACAGGTGCATCGCCCCAAGCAGAATAAATAATAGCATATAAAATTTGATTTTTCTCATCGAGAGCAAGTCCGCTAACACCGCCGCTCAAATCAGTTCCCTTAAATAAAACTTCCGATTTTTTTGAACTTAAATCTACAATTTCAATTCCGCTGTACTCCAAATCAATCGCAAAATTATCATCGTATTTCTGTGCCGACACATACAATTTGCCGCTATTCAAAACCGCCGAACTCGGATTAAATAAATTTAATTGAACTGTGTCTATAACGGATTTTGAACTCGCATTTATGCGAACCAAAAGACCGGGTTTTGTAGATTGCCAATTCTCAAGCCTTTGCAAAACCACAAGCAGAGTATCTCCCGCAGATTTCACCGAAACCGCAGAAGAAGACTCAATCGGCAAATCTATTTTTTCGCCGAGCGTGCAGGTTGCAGTGTTAAAAACCTGAATATAATCCAAGCCGTTCTGTGCAATATAGCCTTTTTCTCCTATAACTGCCAAATCATAAGGATTTGCTCCCGTTTCTAACTTCACCTGCAAAACCGATTCCGCATCACCTATAGTTTGCGGCAAAAGGCAATTTAAGTTCCCCAGTGACCTTTCTAAAACAAAAATATTCTCACCGACCGCAACCACTTTTGAATCTTGGTCAAATGCCAATTTACCTGCGGAAAGCGTGGTAGAATCGAGGTTCATCCATTTCAATTCGCCCGAAGTGTAATCGCTTGTGAAATTCAGCAAAAGTCCGTTTTTGCCGATATTATCGGCATCATCGGTTGAACCGCCGTTGTCTGAGCACGCAAATATTGCAAGCGAAACTGCAATGCTTAGGATTAAATTTCTGCCAAGGAGCAACGAATTGCAGCCGTAATTATAGCAATTTTTGTCGCTATAATTGTAGTCATTCCTGTAGTCATTCCTGTAGTCATTCTGGGATGCCATTTTCATAATGGTTATACCTCGTAACGCTGTTTGCGCATATCTTATGATAAACGCACGCTTAAAAGTTTTCCGGCTTATAGAATATTGCTATTCTGCTTCACGGTTGCGGGACAGTTCTTGATTTTCACAAGATTACCTTAAAAACGCTGCACAAAATATAGAAAAAAATTCCTTGCCTTGCAAGGGTATTATTAGGAATTTTTCTATAACTTACTGCTTTTTGCTATACACCGATGAGGCGTAAGTGCCGAGAATACACAGAAACGCAAAGATAGCGAATGTTAATCGCATACTCAATGTGAAAGAATCAAAATATTCTGCGGTGATTGTATTATCTCCCACAAAAAGAGAAATCGCCATCATAGCAATACCCATACTAAATGCCTGACCGGTGAGACGCATTGTTCCAATTGTCGCCGATGCCTGTCCGAGAGATCGCCGCTCAACGGAACCCATAATAACCTTTGTATTGGGCGAGGCAAAAAGTCCAAAACCCACACCCAAAAAAAGCAACATTAAAATAATCAAATATATGGGAGTTTGAGCATTCACAAAAGTGAGACCGAGCAAACCCAAAGCATTAAAAGCCATACCGAGCATCGCTATTTTTGAAGGACGATATTTATCCGCCAATTTTCCCGCGTAAAGTGCAAATAGCGATTGCACCACAGCCGATGAAACCAAAACCAAACCCGCAGTTCTCGCCTCAAATCCCCGCACAAATTGCAAATACAAACTTATCATAAATGCAATTGCCGCCGTTGCCGCATAACTGCAAAATGCAGAAAGAGATGCAAGGGTAAAAACCTTGTTCCCGCCAAAAAGCGACACCTGAAACATAGGGTCGGCGTTCCTTTTCTCAAAATTGTAAAAAATCAAAAGTCCGAGCAAGCCCACAACAGCGAGACCCACCGCATTCCAATTCGGTAATTCCGAAAAACCGAAAATTAGGCAGAACAGCGAAACTCCGTAAATCAGTGCACCGCGTTTGTCAAAATGTCCGCCCGCACTAACCACCCACTCATCGCGAATAAAAAACGGAACGGTAAATGCCTGCAAAATCAGTATTATACCGGGTATCCAAAAAACGCTGTGCCAACCGAGATAGTGCGTTAAAATTCCGCCCAAAAACGGACCAATCGCCAAAGCCATATACACGGTAGAAGTCAAAATTCCCATCGCCCGTCCGCGTTTGCTCGGCTCATAAACCTCCGAAAGAATCGCCATATTTGTGCCGAAAACCATCGCTCCGCCAAGCCCCGAAAATGCACGAAGAGTTAATAACAACGCAAAGGAATTTGCAAAAGCACATGCCACAGAAAATATGCCGAAAATTCCGACACCGCACAAAAACACCTTTTTTCTGCCAACCAAGTCTGCAATTTTCGCAAACGGCACCTGCAATATTGCTGTTGCAATTAAAAACGCCGAATTGACCCAGCCGAGTTTTTTTGCATCAAGCGAAAACGCCTCGCCAATTTGGGGCAAAGCCAAATTCAGCGAAGAACCCATATAAGGCACCAAAAAAGATGTTATACAGAGGGTTACTAAAATCGCACGGTTAGATTTCATCTTTTGCGGATTAACCTAACTCAACTTCAACTTTCACTCTTTTTCCCTTTGGTGCAATGGGCAACACCGCAACACCGCCAACCACGGAAATCGCTTTTCCATCGACAACCGCCGAGCGAACTCCCTTACTAACCCCTCCCGAATTTTTAACGGAGATTTCATAAGTGGCACCGCGATATTTGCGGGAAACCGAAAATTCCTTCCACGCTTTGGGAATGCAGGGGTCAATAAGCAAACCGTTATGAGATGCACGAATACCGAGAATATATTGGGTTGCCGCCTGATAAGTCCAAGAACTCGTTCCTGAGAGCCAAGCATTGCGTGCAAGTCCAAACTGTTTATGCTCGTTTCCCAAAATGTTCTGCGGGTAGCAATAGGGTTCGCTTTCAAACTCGTCTATTAAGCCGTTGTTTTTTGCCGCCGGGTTTATTTGATTGTAGTATTGAAACGCACGGTCGCCGTTGCCGACTATTGTTTCCGCTATCATTATCCACGGATTTGCGTGAAGGAAAATTCCTCCGTTTTCTTTTGCTCCGGGCGGGTATGTTGAAACACCGCCCACATGCGGGTCAAAGCCGTTATAGCCGGGTGCGGAAAGTTTAATTCCGTTTTTGGTATTGAGAATTTTATTCACGCTGTCCAAAGCAATTTTTGCCCGTTTTGCATCGGCAATTCCGCTTATGGTTGTCCAACTCTGTGCAAGGGAATCAATTTTATTCACCTTGTTTTTTGCAGAACCGAGCGGCTTACCTTTTTCATCGAACCACCGCACGAACCACTTTCCGTCCCAAGCGGATTTATTCACATTCTCCGCAATTGCCTTATACCAATCCGCATATTTTTTTGCCTCAACTTTTGCTCCAATCGCCTCACAAATGCCAACCATTTCATTTAACGCTCGTGCAAACAGAGCCGCATTAAATACCGACTCTGCCCCTGTCGGCAAATTTACGGTATCGTTCCAGTCCGCAAAACCCAAGTGGGGAATGCCGTGTTTGCCCTTGTCGTTCCAAGAAAAGGCGAGCGAGCGTTTTAAATGCTCCAAAACAGTGCCTTTTTCCCGTGCCTTCAACTCTTTTTTCTTTGAATAGAAGGGAATCAATTTTTCCAAGAATTTGTAGTCGCCGGTTTCTTTTAAGTAACTCGCAACGGTGAGCACTATCCACAGATGATCATCTCCGTAATATTTTGGGCGATCTTCCTTTTCTCTCGAATCGCCTTCATTTGCCTCCATAGACGACGGGAAATATTGATGCATAGCAGAACCGTCTTCCTTTTGAACGGAGAGTAAATTTTCTGCAAGTTCGCGTGCCTCTTGCGGCATGTGGCTCATAACGCCGAGTAAATCTTGGCTCGAATCGCGATAACCTATTCCTCTGTCACTGCCAAAACCCAACTGATAAAGAGACAAATACCGAGACCAATTTTTTGTGGTGTGGCATTGGCGCGGGTTATGCACATTCACCATAGAATTAAAACTCGCATCGGGAGTTTTTACTTGAAGTGCTTTGAGATATTCCGTCCAGAACTCCGCTAACTCTGCAAAAGCCTTATCTACATTTTTTAAGTCGCGATATTTTTTAATTGCAGGCATAGCCGCCGCAAGGCTCTTTTCTTGTCCTAATTGAGTTGCCACGCGCTTTGATTTTTTCGGGGCGATTTTTCCGAGTGCAAACATTTGCGCCGCAATATTATCGCCTCTTAAAGCAGTGCTGTTTGTCAGTGTTTCATAGTGTAAGGAAATCGGGTAACGCCATCCCGCAATTTCGTTCATACCCAAAAATTCGCGACGGTCGCCGTCAAAACTTGTGGCGGGTGCACTCGCAGTGAAATAATTCACCGCGTATTTCTTTTTCATAAACGCGTATTGTTCTAAAATAATGTGTCCGCTTTTTTCCTTGTGCGCATCGAGAGTCATTGTTTGCGGCACCCAATCGGCATTGGTCAATTGTTTGAGTGCGTCAAAATGGCTGAACTCATACACGGGAATAACATCTACTTCAATATCTTTGTTTGAAATGTTTTCAACTACAATGTCTTGAATGAGTGTTGAACTTTTGGTAGGCACAAAAACTGTTATCTGAATTTTTAAGCCGTAACCCTCGGCTACCCACCGCGAATAAGAAAGCCCGACTCGGCATTCCCATTTGTCCCAAGCACTGAAGTTCGGCACCATAAACGGAAAGAGGAGTTTGTAGCCTTCTTTCTCTTTTATGCGGAGATACACGGTTGAGCCTTTGAAATCGCCTGCGGGAAGTTGGCTGATGTATTTCGTTATGCGGTTTAACGCAGGGTCGCCTTTGCAGAGCACCGTTCCGCCCGTGGTATCTACAATACCGCCAAATGCGAGCGTTCCCACATAATTACACCACTTAATTGGTGTTGCGGGGTTTGTTAAAACATATTCTTTTGCGGCATCGTCAAAATAGCCGTAGAGGGAGGGTTTCGGTTCTGTTTTTTTTACTGCTTTTGCCATTGTGCTTCTCCTAAATTGTTCTAAAGCGGGAAACGGGACTCGGACCCGCGACCATTAGCTTGGGAAGCTAGCGCTCTACCAACTGAGCTACTCCCGCTTGTTCGGGGAATGTAGTAATTTTTCACTCGGCAGTGCAAAGAGTTGAAAGTGTAAAGTTATTACTCTCTACTCTCTACTCTCTACTCTTTACTCTTTACACTCCCCTACACCCCATACCTCAAAATTTCTACATTTACAAAAAACCTTGAGGAATTTATGCAGTATCGCAAACTTGGAAAAACGGGATTAACCATCAGTGAAATAACCTACGGGTCGTGGCTTACATTTGGAAGTCAAGTGGAACTCGACTTGGCAAAGGAAATGATAGACTCCGCTTTTAACTTGGGAATAAATTCATTCGATACCGCAGATGTGTATAGAGCAGGAGAGGCGGAAAAACTTTTGGGACAAATTTTACCAAACCGCAGCCGCAGCACATATATAGTGGCAACCAAAGCATTTTGGGATTTTTCAGAGGCACCCACAGATAAAGGCTTGAGCCGTAAGCATCTTTTTGATTCGGTGTTTGCAAGTTTAGACCGATTAAATTTGAAGTATGTAGATCTGTTTTATTGCCACCGATACGACCCTGAAACTCCGCTTGAAGAGACCTGTGAGGCATTTGATGATTTAATTCGCAAGGGTAAAATATTGTATTGGGGAACGAGCGAATGGACTGCAAAGCAGATTAAAGCCGCTTATGATTTGTGCAAAAAACGCGGTTGGCATTTGCCCGTTGTAAATCAACCCAATTACAGTTTGCTCGTGCGCGTAGTTGAGAGTGAAATTCTGCCGACATGCGTAAAACTCGGCATTGGAACCGCTAATTTTTCGCCTATGGCACAGGGAATATTGAGCGGAAAATATTCGGGCGGAAAAATTCCACAAGGAACTCGCGGTGCAGATAAAACGCAGAATATGTGGATGCTCAGCACTTTGGAGAACAAACAAATTTTAGCAAATGTCGACAAAATGGCAGACATTGCAAAACGCTACAACATTAAGCAATCGCAACTCGCACTCGCTTGGCTTTTGCAGAACAAGGCAGTGTCATCGGTTATTGTGGGTGCAACTACACAGGAACAATTGAAGGAAAATGTTCTAGCATCGGGAATTGTGATTAAGAAAGCGGATTTGGCAACGCTCGATAAATTGTTCCCCGCTCCAAAAGTGAAAGGGTAAAAAGTGAAATTATATCCGTTGATAATTTTGTTCGCAGTCGGAGTGTGCTCTGCCTCATCGCTTATAGGCTACAATGCTTTGGGGCAGGAGGCAATGCCTCAAAATTCAACTTTAATTCGCAACGGAATTTCTCCGCAAAATCCTGCACTGAACGCTTTTGAAAACAAAACCAAATTCGGCACGAGTATCTATTTTGAATACGCCATACCCACAAATCCGCTGAACAGCAATTATTCGCTCTCGCTTAATTCCTTTAATGTCCCGTCGATTTCAATGCTCGTTCCGCTCGGAGATTTCGGCGCACTTGGAGTTTCCTTAGACCAAAAATTTTTCGCAAACAACAGAATAGAATTAAAAGATTCCATTTTGAATGCCGACATTTCTCTAAATTCGAGAATTGGACTTTATGAACTGAACCCTACATATTCTCTACGCTTGCCGCTTGCACTGAACAACTTTGCAATTGGTGTTTCTTATCGCGTGTTTTTCGGCAACTCCGAGCAAACCACAACTTTGGGTGCAGATACAACTTGGGCGGGAAATAAAAGAGATGCTTGGATGAGCAGAGGCGTTAGCGTTATTCAAAAGGAAACGGGAGACTTTGAGAGTGCCGGCGATTGGTGGCGACCCTTCGGTGCGAGTTTGCATTTTCACACAAAATCGGTCGATTATTTTTTCTCATATTTTCCGTCTGTCCCGATGAAAAGAGAAATTGCAACCAGAACTCAATTCAGCAACACCGATACGCTTTCCGAAAAAAACGGCACCGAAAACTTTATTTTACCCAAACGATTTGCAACGGGCGTGCATTTGAAATTTGCACAAAATCAAAATATTAGTTTTGGCTATGAATTGCAAGATTGGAACGGTTCGATCGGAAGTGCAAAAATAGAAACGCAAACCGAAAAAACATATTTTGCGGAATACAAAATCACGGGAACGGGTTTATATTACAGTCCGTTTTTGCAGAGGAATAACTTTGGGATCAGCGGGTGGATCGCCCAAAAATATATAAAAGGTTCAGAGGAATACGGAGCCTCGATTTTCACGGATTTATCGCTTGGCAGGCGCGGAACTCTTGTATCGCTCGCACTTTTGGGCGGTTTTCGCGATGGCGGAAAACAATATTGGGAAGAACCTTTTGTTGGCTTTAAGTTAAATTTGACCGGCGTTGGAAATTGGGGTCAATCTGCAAGACGGCGTTAATTAAATTCTAACACCGCACGCAAGCCTCCGCCAACAGGAATATGACCGTCAACTTTGGTTGTAATCACATTGGCATTTACCTCGCTCCTAAAACGAAGCCCGCTTGTGCGACCTATTATATAACCTGCAATAACCTCAACTTTACACTTTACACTTTACTCTCCCTTCTCCCCGCCTGCACCGCCGAGTTTCCACACCCTACACCCAACACCCAACACCCCACTCTTTTCTACCTTCCAGCAAATGCTCTACGACCCGACTCGGCAAAAATTCGTCCCGCACACGCCTGAGGAGCAAGTTCGGCAATCGTTGCTAAAATATTTAACGGAAACGCTAAAAATTCCAATAATCCTCATAAAAACAGAGTTCGCTCTTTCCGCAATTGCACCAAAAGAAAAAGGTCGTGTGGATATAATCGTTGCTGACCCATCCGAATTTGATTTGCAAAAAGCATATCTCTTAGCCGAATGCAAGGCAAAAAACGGCTCACAAAATACTGCTGGCAAAGATTTTCTCGCTTTGCAAAGCCAAGTGAATAAATACTTGCGAATTCTCCACCCCAAGCATATAATTTTAGCACTCGGAAATGACTGGCGCTTTTTGTCTATTTCCGCAGACGGTAGAAGATACGAGTCTGTACCTGCTATTCCTGTGTTTAGTTAAAACTGTCAATTTCTTCAATTCTGTGATAACCCACCGAATCCAAACTGTCCGTGCGGTAGCCTAAATCGAGCACATCTTCATAGCACTCTTTTGCTCCTTCGTATTCCTGTGCCGTAAATAAGGAATCGCATTTTGCATAGTGCATTATGGTTTTCTCTTTTGTGCTTTTGTTGAAATACCAAAACCCGAACACAAGCGCTGCAATAACGAGCAGGAAAATAATATCCCCCATACCCATAAACTTTCCGCCGCCATTCTCTTTTCCGTCTTCATCTGTTTTTTTCAAAAAACTAATAAGCATATAGCGGAAAGGTAGAAAATTTGCAATGCAAGGTGGGGTATACCTACACCCTACACCCCACACCCCACACCCTACACCCTATACCCTACCTTGCATTGCAAAGTTTCTACATTCCCCTTGTGCCAAAAGAGACTTCCTTTATAGGTTTAGATGCGTTGGAGAGTTTTGGCTGGGAGAAGAGACCCGGTCAGATTTGCCAATTTTGCAGCAACAATTGCAACAGAACTATAGTCGTTTTTAGCGACGGCAGAACGCATGTTACGGGAAACAGGTGCGAAAGGGGCGAAGTTGTGGCAAGTCCCGATGACCCCGAAGCCAAAAATACACTTGCGGAAATCACTCGAAAAATTAACTCCGTGCCCGATATGCTCAAAAGGGCAAATCAGTTGTTGGTAAAAGATTATAACCCCAAAATTGTTTTTAACGGCGGACAGTTCGCAGGACAAAAAATAGGAATCCCGCGGGCTTTGGAATTTTTTGCATCTCTTCCGTTTTGGAAGGCGTTTTTTAGTTCGCTCGGTTTTGAGGTTGTTGTTTCTCGGCAAAGCGATTATAATTTATTTGAAGAGGGTTTGCATTCCGTTCCGAGTGATACGGTGTGTTTTCCCGCGAAACTCTATCACGGACATGTTGCGGATTTGGTGAAAAAGAAAGTCGATAGGATTTTTTTGCCTATTATGATTGCAGTCCCAAGCGACCATAAAAAATTTCAGGCGACCGCCGTTTGCCCTGTGGTGCAAGGTTATCCCGCAGTGGTTCGAAACATTGATGACCCCGAAAATAAACACAACATACCGACCGACCAACCGACCTTCCATTGGTATAACGAGGATTTGCGCCGCAGTCAGTGTGTGGATTGGTTTCATACGCATTGGAATATTGCAAAAAAAAATATTGACGAAGCGGTTAGCGAGGGCGAAAAAGCCTTGCAGAAATTCCGCGAGACTCTGCAGGCAGAAGGTCAAAAGGTTATGAATGCCGTTCGGGCACGGGGCGAATTTGCGGTTGTTATTGCTGGGCGACCTTATCACCTTGACCCTCTTGTAAATCATTTGGTGGCAAATCATTTTACAACTCTCGGCATTCCAGTTTTGCCATTGGAGGCTTTGCCCGAAACTTTTGAACAGGATATTCCGCCGAATACCAGAATGGAGGCTCTAAATTCATTCCACATGAGAATGCTCGGAGCAACACTTCTCGCAACAAAAGACCCAAGTATAGAGTTGGTGCAAATTGTCAGTTTTGGCTGCGGACACGATGCGATTTTATCAGATGAGATAATGCGAATTTTGCACGAACGCAGTGATAAAGAATTGTTAATGCTGAAACTCGATGAGGGTGATGTTCGCGGACCCGTTAGTATTCGCGTGAAAAGTTTTATTGAGACTGTGCGGGCGAGACGGGAAATTGCCGGTCAAACTCACAGAACTGCCGTTGCGGAGCAACCTCTTTTCCCGATTCCATACGCAAAAGGCGACGGTAAAAAGCGAATTGTTTTAATTCCGAATTTAAGTCCCGCTTTCAGTTTGCTGTGTGCAAAGGTTATGGAACGCGAAGGCTTTCGCACGGAACTTTTGCCTCTTGCGGATAAACGCGCTTTTGAACTCGGCAAAAAATTTGTTCATAACGATATTTGTTTTCCTGCACAGGTGAATATAGGCGAGGGTTTGCGTTGGCTTGAACTTCACCCAGAAGTTTCTCAAGATGAAGTTTGTATGGGTCTTGCCAAAAACTGCGAGAACTGCCGAGCCGGTCAATATGCGGTAATGTGCCGAAAAGCACTTGATGAGGCTGGCTACCCGCGCGTGCCGATTTTGACAACGGGAACGGACAGGAAAAATATGCACCCCGGATTTAAGGCGGGACTCGATTTTCAAATCCACATGCTTTGGGGTATGGCTATGATGGACGGCATAGAGATTATGTTCCGCACCGTTCGTCCTTATGAGAAAAATCGCGGTGAAACGCAACGGGTGTATAATTATTGGATTAAAGAGGTGATGTGCGAGGCGGCGGGAAACATTCGCGGCGCGTTGAAAAAATTGGAAAAAGCGATTGAGGCTTTTAATAAAATTGATGCCGACTTTTCGGTGAGAAAGCCGAGAGTTGCGGTGCTCGGTGAAATTCTAATGAAGTATCATCCAAGTGCGAACGGTTTTGTTGAGGAATATCTTTTTGAACACGGAATGGAAGTTATTCAACCCGGTATGCTCGACTTTTTTAGGGTGGGCGAACTCGTGCGAATGGAAAAGGTGCGGCGCGGTATGATTGAGCATCCCTTTGTGAATTGGTTGATTGGCGGAGTGTCTGCGAAATTCTATTCAAAAGCGGCAAGTGATGTCAATAAACGCATAAAAAAATTCAAGTTCTACGAACACCACGCAAATTGCTACGAGATGGCAGACATTATAGAAAAAACGGGAATGTTAGACAGGACTT
This sequence comes from Fibrobacterales bacterium, assembly GCA_025997455.1. Taxonomy (GTDB): domain Bacteria; phylum Fibrobacterota; class Fibrobacteria; order Fibrobacterales; family Fibrobacteraceae; genus BNUP01. The sequence continues at coordinate 15,568 of BNUP01000046.1, forward strand.
ATGTAACGGGAGAGGGCTGGCTTATTCCGGGTGAAATTATGTCGCTTGCCGAGCACGGCGTTAATAGTTTTGTGATTGTTCAACCTTTTGCGTGTTTGGCAAATCATATTTCTGGTCGCGGACTTACGAAAGCGGTTAAGAACAAGTTTCCTCATATTCAAATTTTAAGTTTGGATTACGACCCAGATACGAGTTTTGCAAACATTGAAAACCGCCTGCAAATGCTGATTATAAACGCAAAGGAATTAGAGGAAATTCAGGCACATTCTTGAGATTTTGTTTTTGGTGCGTTCGGCACACACCGCGTTCACAATTTTCACTCGGCAGTGCAGGGTGGGGTATAGGGCATACGCACGAAGTTAATCGGGTGCTAATTGCAGTGGTCGTTTCTTCCTGCGTTTCTGTATCAGCAGACAGCGTTCTGTTTCGGCGAACCGTGCCTTGAACTCCTCTATGGAAACGAGAGAGGTCTT
>BNUP01000047.1 GCA_025997455.1 Fibrobacterales bacterium
AAAAAGGTATTGGATTATTACAAGATGACACTTATTGAGCAGAAAGAATATGATAAGGAGATAGACCGCCGCCGCAGTTTAACGAGTATGTTTAAGACTGCACGCATAGAAGGCTTGTCAGATGGCAAGGCGGAGGGCAGAGCGGAGGGCAAGGCGGAGGGCAGAGCGGAGGGCAGAGCGGAAGGCAGGGCAGAGGGTGAGGCAAAAGGCAGAGCGGAAGGCGAGTTGATAGGTGAAAAGAAAACAAAATTAGAACTTGCAAAGAGAATGAAATTGGCGAAAGAGGATGTTAAGAAAATTATTCTTTATACGGGTTTAACAGAAAAAGAGATTAGGGGGTTAAAATGAGGATTATTATTTGTTTATTGTTTTCGTTAGTTTTCCTTTCCTGCGGGAATGTGGAGTTAAACAACCACAACGACCCCGACAGTGCTAACTATATCGTTAAGGGCTACGGCTTGTTTAGTGTGCGTTGTTTAAGGGACTAAGTTTTGGATTGTTGTGTCGTCATTGACAAATACAAGTAAAGAGCGGATAGACTTTTACTGTCTGTTATTTGATTTCGAGCGGAAGAAAAGGGAATAATTTTGGTTTCTATCCATTCCTCTTCTGCGGTGTATTCCTGAGCACGGTTATTCATTTTTGCAAGTTCTTCGTTGCTGACTGTGCGGGTTATAGCGTATAAATATATCTTTTCGTCCAAAAGACCGCAACTCGCGGCGATAGGTTCAGGAGTGAGAAGTTTTAATTCATCTGCGGCGGCATCAATTTGCGCCTCCTCTTTTAACTCTGCAATTGCAATTTTTAAGGGGTCATTTGACCAATCCAAAATACCTGCAGGAATTTCGAGGAATCGCCTTTCTCCAAGCGGAAATCTCGGTTGCTCAACCAACAATAAATATTTTTCGTTTTCGCATTCGAGCACAACTAAAACTCCAACCGCATCTCCGCGCAAAACGCACACTCCGTGCTGCGGTTTGCCTTCTTTGTCCGTTGCAGTCGCTTTTAACTTTATAAAAAGCGGATTTTTTATTTCCTTGTTATTATCCCTTTTCCTAAAATCAACGGAGGCAAAATGAACCTCGCTTATAACAAATTCTGCACTCGCTTTTTTAAGCCAAGTATTCCAAAGGTTGCTCTGCAAAATGCAGGTTTGCTCGGCAGGCGAAATTTCGGGTGAGAATGAAATTTTCATCTATAAATTTCCTCTATCAATCCCTCAAATTTCTTTTCAACCGCATTTCTGCGAAGTTTCATAGTCGGGGTTAAAAGTCCGTTTTCCGTGCTTAAAATTGCAAAGACAGGACGCCATTTTTTGACTTTTTCCCACTCGTTTAAGTTCTTATTTACAATATCGACCGCTTTTTGAATTTCGGCGTTAATTCTTCGGGACTTTAAGGCTATTTCTTGGTTAAATTCTCCAAATTTTTTCTTTAACTTTGCCGCAACCAAATCTGGATTTAAGAAAATTATTGCAGAAGTGAATTTGCGACCATCGGCAAAAACTTGTGCCGCCTCAATAAACGCCCGTTGGCTGAGCGCCTGTTCTATCGGCACGGGACTCACATATTTTCCCGTGCTCAACTTAAACATCTCTTTTAGACGACCCGTAATTTTTATATAACCGTCGGAGTCAATACCGCCTTTATCACCCGTGCGAAAGTAACCGTCTTCCGTAAAAATTTCGGAATTTAATTCGGGATGATTCCAATAGCCGCTAAAAACACTTTCCCCTTTAACCTGTATTTCGCTGCCCTCTCCGATTTTCACCTGCAAACAACTAAGCGGTTTTCCAACAGTTCCAAGTCTGTTGGCACTTGGACATTCGGCAGAAATCACGGGAGAGCACTCGGTCATTCCGTAGCCCTCAAGCATAGGCAATCCCAAATTTCTTAAAAATCTGTTGCACGCAACATTAAGTGCGGAACTTCCCGAAACGAGCAACTTAAAATTACCGCCCAGAGCAACACGCATCTTTGAATATACGAGTTTATCCCAAATTGAACCTTTAAGAGAAACTTTTTCGGGGTCTGTGAATTTAGCCTTTTTTATAGCGTGCTTCATAAGAAGTTTTATAGGCAGAGATTTGCCGTTTGCGGAATCCACAAGTTTTTCGTAAAGTTTTTCAACAACTCTGGGAACAACCGTAAGAACGGAAGGTTTTATTTCGGGAAGGTATTTTCCCACATTGTTAGGCGTATCCGCAAAATACACGGGTAAGCCAGACCCCGAAAAATAGAACACCGCCATTCGCTCAAATACATGAGCAACGGGCAAAATACTCATACAAATATCATTTTCGCTAAGCGGAAAAATTTCGCTTATTGAACGCAATTGAACGAGCATATTTTTATGCGTGAGCGGAACGCCTTTCGGTGTGCCCGTGGAACCGCTTGTATATATAATTGAAAAAATGTCTTCGGGTTTTATTGAAGAGAGTTGTTCCTCATACCAAGAGCGTGCAACTTTTGCAGACACTTCGGAAATTTCAACGGCAGATTTTCCCGCCTCAATAAATTTTTCCCAACTGTGGGCGTTAGCGTGTTTTATCTGATTCGGAAGATTTTCAAAGTGGATAAGAGTCGGAATTTTTAAGGATTGCTCGGCTATTTGGTCGGGCAGTGCCTCCCAAGAATCGATAACCAAAACCTTCACCTGCGCATCTTTAATTTGAAATTCAAAATGCTCCGATGAAATATTTGAAAAAAGCGGAACCACATAACCGCCACAAATTTGCGTTGCTATATCTATAATATACCATTTCGGCGAACTCGGAGCGATAATCCCAACGCCAACACCCTTTTCAACACCCGCCTCCTTGAGTGCAAGTGAAAAATGATATATGCTGTTCAGCATATCTTCGGGCGAGTATTGTTTCCAATTTTCGCCTACGCGGTGATAAAAACTTTTTGACCTTGCATCTTTGAATGTCTGCATAGCCAAAGCGGGAAGTGTCGGAATTTCAAAAACACCCATTGTAACCACCCTTTCATTTTTTTCCATTTTGTGAATATTCTCTTGCCGTTTCCACAATAGTTTTTAAACCGAACGCTGTTGCACCGTTCTCGGTGTATTTGTAACCTTTGGTTGTAAATGCAGTGCCGGCAATATCTAAGTGTGCCCATTCAATATCTTTTTTTACAAATTCCTGCAAAAATAAAGCGGCGGTTATTGCGCCCGGTCCGCCATCGGTAATGTTGCGAATATCTGCAACTTTATCATTTAAGCCTTCCGAGTATTCCTCGTCAAGCGGCATTCTCCACCACTTTTCACCTTCCGCCGCACCCGCTGTTTTTATCCGTTCGGCGAGTTCATCGCTGTTTGAGAACAAACCTGCAATTGAAGTTCCCAAGGCTCTCTGAATTGCACCGGTTAAAGTTGCAATATCTATAATATGCGTTGCACCCAAATCTGCCGCCTCTGCCAAGCCGTCTATTAAAACCAAACGACCTTCGGCATCGGTATTTTCCACCATAACGGTTTTACCGTTTTTCGCTTTGAAAATATCACCGGGCAAAACCGCATTTTCTCCTGGACGATTTTCCGCAAGGCAGAGAATAGTTGTAACTTCAATGGGCAACTTCAAAGCCGCAATAACCTGAATAGCCGCAAGCATTGTAGCCGCACCCGACATATCGCTTTTCATCTCCCACATTTTATCTTGGGGTTTTAAGCAAATTCCGCCCGTATCAAATGTTATGCCTTTGCCTACAAGAGCGAGTTTTGGAACTTTACCCGCACCGCCTTTAACATTGGCAGATTTAACAGCGGGTTTATAGGTGAGGGTTACCATTGCAGGTTCATTTTTGCTACCTCGCCCCACTGTTAAAATTCCGTTGTAATTATCTCTTTTTAATTCTGCCGTGCGGCGAATTTTTATTGAAAGTTTATATTGCTTTGCTATGCTCCCCGCCATTGCACACACATCTTTTGGCGTGAGCGAGCCGCCCGGTTCGTTTATCAAATCTTTTGCCAAACGGATTCCATCAAACAAACTCGACTGATAATCATCATCGAAAATAAATTCATCGATAAAGAAATAGGTTAACTCTTTTTTCTTTTTCTTTTCACTTTTGTATTTGTCAAAGGAGTAATCTGCGTGGTGCAAGCCTTGCGAAAATGCGGTGCGTTTCCGTTCGCTGTCCTCTTTTAATGTAGGTATCAAAATTTTATCTACGGCGTGGCTCTCCGCCCATTTTGCAATTCTAAAACCTGCCATTCTAAGATGGTCTAACTCATCTAAACCTTTCTCTTTACCTACATCTACAAATAAAACCGAACGAATAAATTCTCCTTCTGTATACACGGTTCGCAATGCCTCACTCTCATTTAATGAGTGTTCCGCATCGGCGATGAACGATTTTGCTTCGTAAATTTCATCTTTCATCAAGTCTAGTTTTTTTCTTTTGTCATATAGATAAACGGAGATTGGACCTTCGCCCCACCAACCAGACCAAAAACTCGGTTTCATAGTTTCTTCCGTCGTTTTTGCAACCGCTTTTGCAGACTTTACGCCTGCACCTTTTGTCTTAGAATTTTTTAGCATAGCGTTAATATAGTAATCTCTGAATAACTCCCTAAAACTTTACTTTATAAAACAAGGAGTTCTTTGGAGCCTACTATAAAAAATTTTTAAGCGAGGCTCTAAACTTGCTTTCTCATCTGTGCTATTTGATAACACAAAATTCCGTGTGCAACCGCAACATTCAGCGATTCCAAATCCTGTTCCATAGGAATTTTCACCCATTCATCGGCGAGGTCGCTAACGCTTTTATCCGTGCCGGAGCCTTCGTTGCCCACGAGCAGTGCAATTTTTTTTGCCTGTCTTGGCGATAGGTCTGTGATGTCTTTTTTTGCATGTGGAGAAGTTGCAACTATGCAAAAACCCTTTTGGCGGAGCAGTGTAAATCTCTCTTTTAGGTCTATACCTTTTTCAAAGGGCATTCGCAAAAATGAACCCGATGAACCGCGAACTGTTTTTGGGTTAAAAGGGTCTGTTGTCCCGCGTCCCAAAAGCATTCCGTCAAAACCGAATCCTATGGCAGTGCGAAAAAGCGCGCCCAAATTTCCGGGGTCTTGAACCGCATCTACAAGCGTGAGCGTATGTGCGGCATCGTAATTTGGTTTTTCGTTTGCAAGGCGGCACACTGCAAAAATACCCTGACCCGTGGCTACCGAATTAACCCGCCTCATCTGTTGCGGAACTAAGGTGTGCAGCAACAAGCCGCATTCCCTAATTTTGCGGCGCAAGTCATCGTTGTCAAAGGTTTCATCTACATAAATCCCTTTTACCAAATCTGCGTGGTGTTCGGCGATTTCTTCCACAACCTTAACGCCTTCCGCGAGGAACAAACCCTCTTTTTCGCGCCCCTTTTCATTTGAGAGTGAGGCAATTGCTTTTAGCCAAGGCGGGTCTTTTGGTTTGGAGTTGTGAAAGTCCTGACGGTTCTCAGCAGGGTGATTGATTTGCAACTTATTCGCAGGGCGTTTCCCGCGTTTATCGAAGTCGGAGTCAAAATCTTCTGTGGTATTACCAAATGTCTTGGTGTAGGTCGTTTTGAGCGTTGGCTTTTGCATTTGCGAGGAAGGTAGAAAGTTTTGGGGTATGGGGTGTGGCGTGTGGGGTATGGGGAACTCGGCGGTGCAGGTTTGGGAGAGGGGAGTAGGGGAAATTGGGTGTAAAGTTGAAAGTGAAAAGTGTAAAGTTGAGAGTAAAGAGTTAAGTTTAAGAATTTTATAACTCTACTCTTTACTCTCTACTCTCTACTCTAAAATAAATCACCACTTCAACCCAATGCCGAAGATGTGATTTGCACCGAGTGCGGTGCGGTTTTGGTAAGCGTATTCAACTGATACAAATGAAACGGCAACGGCGAAACCCGCACTCAGTGCATCGTTGTCGCTTGAATTTTTTGAAATAGGGTAGCCGAGACGAACGGCAAAAAATTCTTTATACGACAACTCTCCGCCGAGCCTCCATTGTTCGGTTTGGTCGTTGCGGCGATAGAGGTCGGCGGAGAGCGATCCATTCAAATCGAGAGGCAATGAGTGCGAGGCAGTTATTCCTGCTTGCACCGCAAGCGGTGCGGTTTCGCCATCCGTGAGAAAACCGAAATTTGTAAATATTGCTCCAAAAGTTAAAAAATCGCCGGCGTTCAGTTTTGCACCGCCGTCAAATAACACGCCCTGATAATAATAGTAGTCTATGTTTTGACTCGCATATCTCGCGGAAATACCGAATACGGATTGCTTAAATTCCTTTGCAACCCCTATTTGAGCGGCAACAGTTCCCGACCCGAATTCCAAATTATCAGCGGTTAAACCGTCTTCGTTATATCCTTGAATAGGATCGTAATTCAACGATTCGAGTCCCGCCGATAAATGCAAACCGCCAAGCACGGAAAGCGGAGTGTGTGCAACCATCGCTATGTGGCTTGCACCTACTTTATTTGAAAAATTGATTTTTGAAAAATTCAGAGTTGAACTTGAAACGGCGGCTGTTGCAAGCGGGTTTCTCAACGCTTCGGCGGCACTGCGGGGAGTTGCAACTCCTGATCCTGCCATAGCAGCCTCCCTCGGCGAACCTTGAATTGAGAGGATTTTCATAGAAGAACCGCCGTTCTCCAAATGCCAATAATCTCCCGCACTCGCTACGGTAAAAAATACAGAAATGATAAGTAGTAGTGAGTAGGTAACCTCTATTAACCTCCTAAGAGGTTGGTAGAGGTTACCAAGCGACATGGGCGAACTGCGTTTTTTATGCAAATTTAAGTAGTTCGCCGTCGTCTCTAAAAACTCAAATCTATGGAATTGTGTTACAAAGGGAGTTTTTAGAGGTTTCCAGTAGAGAGTTAGGAGTGGAAGGTTCTGTTTAAGCAATAGAAGTTCCCGTTGTCTCGGTCAAGTGCTTAAAGTCGGCGAGAAGTTGTTTATACACCGGTCCAACTTTGCCGTCGCCGATTAAACGACCATCTACATTGGTTACCGGAATCATTTCTGCGGCTGTGCCTGTGAGCCAACATTCATCGGCAGTCCAAATATCAAAACGGCTCATTAAGCCGTGAATAACCTCAATGTTTCGTTTTTCCGCTAACTCCACAACCGCGGCGGCGGTGATTCCGTCGAGCGAACCGCTTTGAACGGACGGGGTAAAAATTTTGCCTTTACGAGAGATAAAAAGATTATCTCCCGTGCATTCCGCAACATATCCGAGCGGATTTAGCAAAAGCGATTCTTTAACACCGCTCTGCACCGCCTCAATTTTCGCCATTATGTTATTGAGGTAGTTCAGTGATTTTACACGCGGGTTCAAACTCTCGTTGTAATTTCTGTGCGTTGCAACCGTGACAATTCGCAATCCTTTATCGTAGTCCTCTTGCGGGTATAGCGAGATTTTATCGGCTATGCAAACAACGGTAGATTTTTTGCATAAATACGGATTTAAGCCCAAGTCGCCAACGCCTCTGCTTATTATGGGGCGAATGTAGCCGTCTGAAACATTATTCTTAGCACAAGTTTTGAGGATTATATCCTCCATTTCTTTTTTGGAAATGCCGGGGTCAAGAGCGATTACCTTTGCACTGTCGAACAATCTGTCGACATGTTCCGTTAAACGAAAGACTCTTCCGCCGTAGGCTCTAATACCTTCAAATACGCCGTCGCCGTAAAGAAATCCGTGGTCGAACACAGACACCTTGGCATTGTCTTTTTCAAAGAACTCGCCGTTGATATAAACATAGTTAGACATAACAACTCCACATTAAAAAACAATACCGCTGCACTGAATGAAGGGGTAGCCCGTAACTGAAACTGCTCCGCCGATACGGGTTGTTTCAGTGCGGGCGAGGGGAATGCTTTCCCCACCAAATTATTTAATAATTCCGGCGATTTTTTCTTTGAGTGCCGCCGCCTCAAAGGGCTTTACCAAGTAGTTACTTGCACCGTTTTGAATTGCCTCAACGATTTTGGCTTTTTCCGCCTCAGAGGTGACCATCATAACGGGGATAGCCTTAGTTGCAGGGTTGCTCTTAATCGCTTTAAGGGAATCTATACCGGTCATATTCGGCATATTCCAATCCATAAGGACGAGTTGAACATCCGGATTTTGACGGAGTTTTTCGAGAGCATCCGCCCCGTCTTCCGCCTCTATCACTTCGGTGTAACCCAGCGATGAAAGCGTGTTTTTCTGTATGCGTCGCATCGTAGAGGAGTCATCCACAAGCAATATTTTCATCATCTACCTCGTTTAAGTTAAAGTTAAGGTTCCAGTTAAATTCCATATAAACGACCTTGCGGTGCAAGCATTACCAAAATAACCTTGCAGTGCAGGCATTACCTATCCACCATCGATACTTCCATCACGAAACTTCCGCATTCGCTGTCGAACGGGATACACATAACGGGGGCTTCCTTTGGCATATCTACCACATGTCCCTGCCCGCGCACGATACTCGGAAGCGAGATTGAAAGATGAAGGGTTTGCAAATCTTTTTTTGCAAAACCCGTGATAATGTTGGCTATTTCGCCTATGCAATCTGCAACGCCCGCGTTTAGTTCTTTTACTTCTTCGTTCAAGAATTTTGAACTTATTTTGAGTGCAGTTTCAACGGGATACCCCATAACAACTGCACCGCGAATATCGCCGGAAAGCCCTATGACACCGGAAATGTCGCAATTGTTAGGTTCTTTGCGGAGGTAAAGTTTGCCCGGAGCAACGGACAAACCGACCATAGTTCTAAATGTCTCTATGGTAGATTTCAGAAACGGATTTATGTGTTCGGCTTTCATAGGGGCGAATATAGAAAAAAGTGTAAAGTGTAAAGTTGAAAGTGGGAAGGAGGGAGTGGCTTATAGACAACTCGGCAGTGCAAGGGTTGAAAGTGTAAAGTTGAAAGTGGGGAGGGCGACCAAGTGGCTCCCACAGAATGACAACCTTTTCTCCACTTTCAACTTTACTCTTTTCACTTTTCACTTTTCACTTTACACTTTACACTTTACACTTTACACTTTACACTTTACACTCTACTCTTCCTTCTCCCCGCCTGCACCGCCGAGTTTACACACCCCACACCCTACACCCTACACCCCACTCTTTTCTACCTTCCCGCAATGCCTAAATATAACCCGCAAGAGATAGAATTAAAATGGCAAAAATATTGGGAAGAGAATGCTGTTTTTCGCACGCCTGAAATTGCCGAAGCAAATAAAAACGGCAGTGCCGATAAAGCAAAAAAATTTTACTGCCTCGATATGTTTCCCTATCCGAGCGGTGCGGGATTGCATGTCGGGCACCCTGAAGGTTATACCGCAACAGATATAGTTTGCCGATACAAGAGGGCAAAGGGATTTAAGGTTTTGCATCCTATGGGTTGGGATGCATTTGGCTTACCCGCAGAGCAATACGCCATTCAAACGGGCACACACCCTGCAATTACGACAAAAAAAAATTGCGATACTTTTCGCGAACAGATTAAACGGTTGGGCTTGAGTTATGATTGGGAACGCGAAATTAACACCACCGACCCGAAATATTACAAATGGACACAGTGGATTTTTGCGAAACTGTATAACACTTGGTTCGATAAAGAATTGAATAAGGGGCGACCTATAAATGAATTGCCAATTCCAAATGCCGTGCAAGCACGCGGGGCAAATGCTGTGCGTGAGTTTGTGGCGGAAAATCGTTTGGCATATTATGCAAATGCACAGGTTTGGTGGTGTCGCAAGTGCAAAACAGTGTGTGCAAATGAGGAAGTTTTGGCGGACGGTTCGCACGAAAAATGCGGAACTTTTGAGGTTGAACATCGCAATTTGAAACAGTGGCTTTTGAGGATTCCTCTTTATGCTGAACGCTTGTTGAGCGGTTTAGATTCGCTTGACTGGGCACTCGGCATTAAGGATATGCAGAGAAATTGGATTGGAAAGAGCAAGGGTGCGGAGGTGGATTTTTCCATTGACGGAGATGAATGCACAAAATTAAAAGTATATACTACAAGACCCGATACGCTTTTTGGGGCGACCTATATGGTGGTTGCACCGGAGCATTCTTTGGTGACTTCGCTCACTACAGTTTCGCAGAAGGCGGAAGTTGAGGCGTATATTCGTGCCGCCGCATTAAAAAGCGAACTCGACAGAACGGAATTATCAAAGGAAAAAACGGGCGTTTGGACAGGTTCTTATGCGATTAACCCCGTGACCGGGGTAAAAATTCCCATTTGGATTGCGGACTATGTTTTAACGGGTTACGGAACCGGAGCGATTATGGCTGTGCCCGCACACGATACTCGCGATTTTGAGTTTGCCAAAAAATTTAATATTCCCGTAATTTGCATAATGTCGCCCGATGATAATTGCCCGCCGAATGTGAAAGCCGAGGTGCTCGCAGGTAATGCGTGTTGGACAAGTGACGGGAAATATATTCGTTCGGAAAATGCAGAACTCAATTTGAACGGTTTATCAAAAAAAGACGGTGTTGCTAAAATGGTCTCTTATCTCGCCGAAAAAAAAATCGGCAAAGCGACAACTAATTACAAAATTCGCGATTGGCTTTTTAGCCGTCAGAGATATTGGGGCGAACCGTTCCCGATTATTCATTGGGAAGACGGAGAAATTTCTTTAGTCGATGAAAAAGAATATCCCGTTTTGTTGCCTGAACTCAGCGATTACAAACCCGGAGACGGAGGAGTTTCGCCTCTTGCAGGTGCTGCGGATTGGGTTGCCGTTGTGGACAAAAACGGACGCAAGGGAATGCGAGAATTAAATACAATGCCGCAGTGGGCGGGAAGTTGTTGGTATTATTTGCGATACATAGACCCGAAAAATGAAAATGCTTTTGCTGCTGCAGATTTGGAAAAATTTTGGATGCCCGTTGATTTATATGTGGGCGGTGCGGAACACGCAGTTTTACATCTGTTATACAGCCGTTTTTGGCATAAGGTTCTCTTTGATTTGGGATTGGTTTCTAATGATGAACCTTTTCAAAAACTCTTTAATCAGGGAATGATTTTGGCTTTTGCTTATGAAACCGCATCGGGAGCAAAAGTGCCAAGCGATGAGGTTGAGGAACGCGAAGGTAAATTTTATCGCAAAGGCGGTGATGAGGAGTTGCGGCAAATTATCGCAAAAATGAGTAAGAGTTTAAAAAATGTTGTGAATCCCGATGATGTTGTGGCACAATACGGTGCAGATTCTCTGCGGTTGTATGAGATGTTTATGGGACCTTTGGATGCGGTGAAACCTTGGCAACCTCAGGGCATAGAAGGTTTGTTCAGATTCTTAAGCCGAGTGAATAGGACAATTGCGGGCGATGAAGGAACTCCGATTTACAGCGATGAAATAGTTCCTGCGGAACTCGTGCGATTGATGCATCAGAGCATTCTCAAAGTGAGCGAAGATATTGAAAATATGCACTTCAACACTGCAATAAGTCAATTGATGGTTTTTAACAATGAACTCATAAAACAAACTGTAAGATACCGTGAGCCGTGTGAGGTGTTTGTAAAATTGCTTCATCCGTTTGCACCGCATTTGGCAGAGGAATTGTGGGAAATTTTGGGACATTCGAAAAGTTTAACTTTGACCGAATGGTCTGTTGGCGATGCATCGCTTGCGGCAGAAGATTCCGTTGAAGTTGTGTTTCAGGTGAATGGCAAGGTGCGTGCAAAATTGCAATTATCAAAATCGCTCGGTAAAGAGGAATTGGAAAAAATTGCACTCGATAATGTGGCGGTGAAGGCAAATATCGGTGATAAAAAGATAGTGAAAATTATTGTTGTCCCTGCAAAATTGGTAAATGTGGTTGTCGCATAAAACAGTTTCGCTCGAAGACGATTCTGTAAAAATTGAACTCGCTCGAAAGCGGGTCAGGAATTTGCGTATATCAATTTCCCGTGATGGCAAAGTGAATATGTCAATACCGTTTTTTGCAAGCGAAAGGCAGGCGATTGCATTTGCCGAGAGCAAAATAGAATGGATAAAAAAGACGATAGAAAAAGTTAAAAAACTTCCGCCTTTGCCGAATTTTCGAGAAATTGAAATTTCACAAGAGGAAATTGCAGAACTCCGCAGATTGATAACTACACTTATTCCCGAATGGGAGTTTCGTTTGGGCGTGAGCGTTAAAGAGTGGAATTTGCGAAAAATGAAGAGTAGGTGGGGAAGTTGCAAAACCACCACGGGAAAAATAACATTTAGCACTACTCTTGCCAAAAAATCGCTCCGATGCGTTGAATATGTGGTGGCACACGAACTTGCACATTTGCTCGTTCCAAATCATTCCAAAAAATTTTATGCGGTTATAGAGAGGCATCTTCCGTTTTGGCGAGAGGCGAGAAAGGAGTTAAATTGTAATTAACAAGGGAACGCGGTGTGGATAGAACGAACCAGAAAAATTTGCAATGCCGTATTTTCCACTCCCTACACGCCACACCCTATACCCCATTTTTCTACCTTCCCCCATTATGAAAGTCCTTTCAAAAAACGGCGAAATTCTAAATTTAATGGCGTTGAATTTTGGACCATCGCACAATGCAACACACGGATGTTTGCGATATTTAACCGCACTTGACGGCGAAACCATAGTCGCATCGGTTGGGGAAATCGGGTATTTGCATCGCGGTTTTGAGAAAATGGCGGAACAGGGCACTTGGCAAACGGTGCTGCCATATACGGATCGTTTAAATTATTGCTCTGCAATTTTGAATAACATCGGCTATGCAAAGGCGGCAGAAAAAATGCTCGGTGTTGAAATTCCAGAACGGGCAAAAGTTATAAGGGTGATTGTCGGCGAACTGAGCAGAATTTTTGACCATTTTGTTTGCGTGGCGGCGGCGTGTGTCGATTTAGGCGCATTGAGCAATTTTTGGTATTTCTTTGATTCCCGCGAAGAGTGTCTTGTACTTTGGGAAAAACTGACGGGAGCACGACTCACAAATTCATACACCAGAATAGGCGGACTTTACCGCGATACTTACGAAGGCTTTGAAGACGATGTGAAAAAACTTTTGAAAATGGCAGAGGAATCTCTTAGCGATGTGCACAAAACTCTTGACGGCAATCGAATTTTCTTAGACCGCACAAAAGTAGGTGCAATTTCAGCAGACCGTGCACTCGCTTGGGGTTGGACCGGTCCCTGTTTAAGAGCAACTGGTGCGGCGTTTGACCTGCGCAAAGACGAGCCTTATTACGATTATGAAACTTATGATTGGGAAGTTGTAACCGGAACAAAAGGGGATGTTTACGACCGTCTTATGGTGCGGTTGGCGGAGTCGGAGGAATCAATTAAAATTGTTCGGCAGGCTTTGGCGCGTTTAAGACCGGGAGCGGTGAATATTGATAACCCGAAAATTCGTGTTCCAGAAAGAGCAAGCGTGTATCAGGATATGGAATCGCTTATAGGGAATTTCAAAACCGTATCGGAAGGCATTCGTATTCCCGCAGGGGAAATTTACGACTCATCGGAGGCGGCAAACGGAGAACTCGGCTTTTCGTTGATTTCCGATGGCACGGGAAAGCCTTGGCGAGTGAAGGTGCGCCCGCCTTGTTTCACGCAATTTGCGGCATTTCACGAGTTGGTAGAAGGCGGAATGATAGCCGATTCAATCGCAGTACTTTCGAGTATAAATATTATTGCAGGGGAACTTGACAGGTAAAATTCTTGTGGTGCGTATGTCGCATTGTATAACATTAAGCGTTTTGTGCTTGTTTATTTGCACTGCATTTTGTGCCGTTCCCCAAACCATAACCCGCGACTTGAATAAACGACTGATATTTCAAAATCCCGATATAAAAACTTCTTATTCCCCGCTTATGTTGGAGAAAAATGCAAAGGCGGATTCTCTTTTGCCAGCACTCAACGGCGATATGGCACTCGGCGAACTCTTGGCTGCATACCCAAATTTATACAGCATTGAAAATTTACGGCAGGAAAAAAATTTAACCACAAAGTTAAAAATTGAGATAGTGTATATAGACGGAATAAGAGAAGATGCATTTTGCGATTTTTCCAAAACCAAAGATGCGGCAAATTGGGAATTAACCATTGGAGTAGATTTTGTATCGGGAGCATCGAACACGGCGGGAGCACATTTTCAGCAGTGCATAAATCAAGTGCGAGATGAAATAGGTTATGCAATACAAGATGATGATGGCAACACGCAAATAATACCGCCCAAAGTAATTTTAACTGAAATAGCAAAAAATAAAATCCCCGATGCAATACCCATAGACCTTCAAATGAAACTTTTAGAGGCACACCGCAGTGTGGAGGAAAACGGCGAGTGCCCGGCGGATATTCAAGCGTATATGATACTCTTGGAAGTTTGGCGGCGGGTGAAAAATTTGGAGATGGATTTGCCTGCAATCAGCGAAGTTTTAAGAGGCGAAAGTGTGCAAAGTTGTGCTTTTAACCGCGAATGGAATAGGCGATACAGCGAACAAGCCTCGTTTAGATGCGACCAAAGCGATGTTTGCATTTACAATCAAAGTGAAGACGGCAAAACCTCGTGGGTATGGAACGCATACGACAATCGCCTCGAATTTGTGCGAAAAAAAATCGCATTTTTTTCTTACGGCAAAAAGAGCATTCACGACGGCGGAACAATGCTCGACCTGCGAATAACACCGCTCTCCACCAGACTTTTTCTCGAATCTTATCTCAACCTGCAAGGCGAACCGCTAAGCCTCGGACTTATAATTTTGGGTGAAAATTTTTTGGGTAAAGAGTAATACTAACCTCAGAACAGATTCAACAAATCCCTGATAACCTTCCAATAAAGTGCGTGTTCCTCTTGCAAAACTCGGTCTGCAAGCGAATGCGGGGTGTCGCCGTCAAAAACGGGAACTGCCGACTGCGCTATAATTTTTCCCGCATCGTAGTCTTTGGTAACATAATGAACGGTAACTCCTGTTATTTTTACCCCTGCAGCGAGCACCTTCTCGTGAGTGTGAATGCCAAAACAACCCTTTCCTCCAAACGACGGCAAAAGTGAAGGGTGAATGTTGATAATTTTGTTTTCAAAATAGACAAAAATTTCTTCCGGCAGTTTTCTCATATAACCCGACATAACTATTAAATCCGGTGCATCTTGCAAAAGAGTAGGAATCAAATTTGTATCGGAGATGAGTCTGGTGGGAATAAAATTTTGCTTTGCAATTTCCATAGCCCCGCAATTTTCATTATAACTTAAAAGCGAACAACATTCGGCAGGGAGAGAACCGTCGGCTATGCGGTTTATAATGTTCAAAAAATTACTGCCGCGCCCTGCGGAAAGCATAGAAAATCTCGGCATCAGTTATTTCCCAAATCGCGTATAAGGTTTGCAATCACGGCAGGAGAAGGTTCGGAATTTGGAAACCACAACTTAAAACTCTCCACCGCCTGATAAATTAACATTCCTATCCCGCTTACGGTTTTGCAACCTGCGGTTTTTGCATCTCTTAAAAGTTGTGTTTCAAGCGGGTTATATACAATATCGAAAACGGTCAAATTCGGGTTCAGCAATTCCTTAGGGACTGCACTTTTTTCAATGTTCGGGTGCATTCCAAGCGGAGTTGCGTTGCAAATAACATCAAATTCGTTTATATGATTTTCAATTTCGGACAAAGTCAATGCGGGAGAGTAATTTTCCAAAACCCCTACCAATTCCTCTTTTTTTCCATAAAAAACACTAAGAGAGGCGACCTTTCCCTCATTCAAAAACGCGTGAAACAAAGCCTTGGCGGCACCTCCGCTGCCCAAAAGTGCAACTCTTTTTCCTTCGAGTGAAACGCCGTTTTCTTTCAAATTTCGCAATGC
>BNUP01000048.1 GCA_025997455.1 Fibrobacterales bacterium
CACCCGTCTAATTTTCTTCCGTCTATGGTTAAAATTGTATCGCCCACGGCAATATGTGCCTCCTCCGCGGCGGATTGCGGTTCCACTATGCCCACAACGAGTTTATCCGAAACGGGTTCTGGGTTGCCTATCATATAAATTACGGTTAATAAAATGTAAGCAAAAACAATGTTGAAAAATGGTCCCATAAATGCAATTGTGGCTCGTTTCCAAACGGGTTGTGCAACGAAATCATCGGAATGTGAATTTTGTGAGTCTCTTGTTTCGGGATTTTCGCCTGCCATTGCAACATAACCGCCAAAGGGAATTGCCGAAATTGCGTAGTCCGTTCCGTTTCTATTAAATTTAATGAGTTTTTTTCCAAAACCTATGGAGAAAGTGAGCACTCTGACTCCGCACGCTTTTGCAGCGAGAAAATGCCCGGATTCGTGCACAAACACGAGCAAACTCAAGCCGAGTAATCCTAAAATTATTTGAAATAACCAATAAATGCTCATTCTAAACTCCAAAAAGTATAGAGTGGAAGGTAGAAAAAAGTTGATAGTGTAAAGAGTAGAGATGGTAAATTTAGCATTGCAAAAATAGGGTATGGGGTGTTGGGTGTAGGGTGTGGAAAATACGGCATTGCCAAATTTTTCTGGGGCACTCTATCCACACCGCGTTCACAATTTTTACACAGTACTCTAACTTACGAGTGCTAAAGCACACCCCACACCCTATACCCCTGCACTGCCGAGTTTTCTACATTCCACCAATGCGAGAAAAGTCCGTTGCTGTTCGGATTGGGAATGCCGTTGTTGGCGGAGGTGCACCGGTTTTGGTGCAGTCTATGACCACAACGAGTCCCAAAGATGTTGAAGGGTCGGTTAAGCAGATTGTAGAACTTGCACAGGCGGGTTGCGAACTTGCGAGAATAACGGTGCCAACGCTTGCCGATGCGGAAAAATTAAAAGAAATTGTTGCAAAAGTTCGTGCTGCTGGAGTGGAAATTCCGTTATCGGCGGATATTCATTTTCAGCCGAAGGCTGCGTTTGAGGCGTTGAAATGGGTTGAAAAGGTGCGTATAAATCCGGGAAATTTCGTATCTGCGGGTCAAAATATTGAAGATGTTTTTTCGCCGTTTGTGCGTGAGGCAAAAAAATTGGGACGGGCGGTGCGAATCGGAGTAAATCACGGGTCGCTTTCGGCACGCATCCTTGCAAAGTTCGGAAACACACCGCTTGGAATGGTGGAAAGCGCGCTTGAATTTTTGGCGATTTGTGAGGCGGAAAATTTTGACCAAATAGTTTTCAGTCTAAAGGCATCTCGACCTTTGGAAATGGTGCAGGCGAATCGACTTATGGCAGAACGGCTGCGTGAGGGCGGGCACAAACCGTATCCTTTTCATTTGGGCGTAACGGAGGCGGGCGAAGGCGAAGACGGACGCATAAAATCGGCGGTCGGAATCGGTGCACTTTTAATAGACGGAATTGGCGATACAATTAGAGTTTCACTCACGGAAAATCCCGTGAACGAAATTCCCGTGGCATTTGCACTTTTGCAAGCGGCTGGTTTGCGTAAAACAAAGGCGGAATTTATCAGTTGCCCCGGTTGCGGGCGAACACTTTTTGAATTGCAAATTGTAACTCGTGAGGTAAAAAATCGCTTTTCGCATTTGAAAAATTTGAGTATTGCGGTTATGGGCTGCATTGTGAACGGTCCGGGTGAAATGGCTGGTGCGGATTTCGGCTATGTCGGTGCGGGCAACGGAAAAATTACGCTTTATGAGGGAACCGAGCCTGTTAAAAAATATATTCCGCAAGAAGAGGCTTTGGATGAGTTGGAAAAACTTATAAAGGAGCGGGGAAAGTGGATAGAAAAATAGCGGTTTTTGCGGGGTCTTTTGACCCTTTCACCATTGCACACAGAGATGTTGCAAAACGAGGTTGTGCAATTTTTGATGAACTTATAATTTTAATCGCGAACAACATAAATAAAAAAACACTTTTTTCTGCAGAGGAACGCGCCGAGTTCGCTAAGGCGAGCATGAAGGATACCCCGAATGTGAGCGTGAAAATTTGGGAAGGATTAACGGTAGATTTTTTGAAAGATCGCAATATAAAATTTTTGGTGCGCGGCGTGCGCAATGCCTCCGATTTGGAGTGGGAACAGTCGGTTGCTTGGAATAATGAAAAATTACTGCCCGGCGTTGAGACGGTATTTTTCGGTTCAAAGCAGGAACATCTGCACATTTCGAGTTCGGTGGTGAGGGAGTTGATTAAATACGATAAGGAAGTCGGCGGTTTAAGGGGATAATGCATATTATGCCGTTTATTTTTATACTTGCATTTTTTGCCGTTTCTGTGCAGGCGAATTTTGACGAACCCAAAAAGTTTTATGTTTTTGGTGCAGGTATTGATTTTGCGGTGACAAGGGGCGACTTAGACGGCATTTCAAAAATAAATTCAGGTGCAGGTTCCGTTCCCGAAAAGGTGATTTTACCCGAAGTGCCTTTTTTTGCGGTTTATGCTTTTGACGCCCGTGCACTTGTCGATGCAAATTCAATAGCGTTTAATTTGGGACTCGGTTTTCCCGATTATGAACATAATTTACAGAACGGCGAGGCTCGATATTTTAGGCTCGGTTTGGAATATCAATACCATTTTCTTTACCCCGAACCGCTTAGAATTGGGATAGGAATCGGCTACACATTTTCTTCGTTAAGGTTTCCAAAAGCGGCTATTGGAAGTGTGGCGGGTGGCGAGGCAAACGATAACTCGCAATGGAATTATGCGAACTTTACGGGTAATGGTTTTCATTTGGTCACTTCTGCCGAGTATTTCTTTACCGAGCATTTGGCTACAGAGGTTGCAATTCGCTACCGTCTCCTGTATTTGAACAGAGTTTCTACCGACTTAAATGATGTCTCTCGTTTAAGCGATGCCGTTTGGCAGGGTATGGGCGAGTTAGGACTTCGCTTTTTGGTGGTGTTTTAAAGATTAATGACAAGGAGCGGGCGTTGCGGGGGGATGAGCAAGCCGAAGGCGAAGCCCCCCTGCCCACAAAATATTCTAATTTTTCAAATGTGACGAGTATGAATTTTTTTAGACTTTTTTTTTGGTTTTACGCGGCACACACCGCGTTCGCAATAACTCCTATAGACTCCCTTCCCCATTCCGACTCGCGATATACACAAGGGTTGTTTTGGAAAGGTGATGAACTGTGGGAATCAACAGGTTTGGAAGGGCATTCAAAGATTTACAGGATGAACAAAAAAGGGGAAACGACAGATTCCGTTTCAATGCGGGGTCGGCATTTCGGTGAGGGAATTGCAAGCGTTGGGAATAAACTTTTATGGCTCACTTGGCGGTCGCAGGTCGGGTTTATATTAGAAGGTTCGCTGCATAATGAAGAGTTAAAGTTTATCGGACAATTTCCGCTTTACGGTGAAGGGTGGGGTTTAACCGTTTGGAATAATCAGTGGCTTATGAGCGACGGTTCTTCTTCGCTTTTTGTGCTTTCTCTCGGCGATATGCATGTGGTAAAAAAAATTGCAGTGAAATTTAACGGCGTTCCCGTGCGAAATTTGAATGAGTTGGAGGCGGTGGGCGATACTCTTTTTGCAAATGTTTGGTATAGCGATTCAATAGCGGTTATTCACATACCTACCGGAACTGTAACTCGTTGGCTCGATATTTCCGCACTTGCACAGGCACACAGGAAGGCACATCACAAAGCCGAAGTTTTGAACGGAATTGCGTTTGACGGAAAAAATTTATGGATAACCGGAAAATTTTGGAGCGAGATTTACAAGATTGAGTAATGGTAACCACTATTAACCTCATAAGAGGTTGGTAGAGGTTACCAAGCGACATGGGCGAACTGCGTTTTTTATGCAAATTTGAGTAGTTCGCCGTTGTCTCTAAAAACTCAAATCTGTGGAATTGAGTTACAAAGAGAGTTTTTAGAGGTTTCCTAATCTTATTCCTCACCGATTGACTTTCTATGAATTCTTATGCCTTCTCTCACATCTTTATACAATACGAGCACCGCACAGGTAAAGGGAATAGCCACCACCAAGCCCAGAAAACCGAGCAATTTTCCCCACACCGATAAACTCAGCAAAATTAAAACCGGCGAAAGTCCAAGTGCTTTACCCATAACCTTTGGAGTAATAACCAAATCCTGCAAAACCTGAATACCCGCATAAATTGCAGTGATAATCAACAGCACTTGCCAAAACGAAGTCCCTACATCAAGCGAATAAATTAAACCCAAAAAAACGGCAAGCGGAATACTCAAAATTTGCATATAAGGAATCATATTGAGGCAACCGATAAACAAGCCAAACGGCAAGCCCATAGGCAAGTTCATAATGGAAAATGCAGTTGCAAATAACACGCCTACAAGCCCAGCCACGAGAGTTTGCGCGCGGAAATACTGGCTCATAATATAATCAAAATTGCGAAAGAAATCCAACACTTTTTCGTTGTAAGCAGAGGGAATTTGCCTTGCGAGCACGCCGCGAATATGCTCAAAATCTAAAAGTAAAAACATCATATATAATATAACCATAAATAAACCGGCAAGCCATGCAAACACCTTCATTGACCACGAAAGCGCACCGAAAGCACCGGGTAAAAGTTTCGCAAACAACTCTTGAATAGCCTTTAACGCATCAAAATTCTGCAACTGTTGCAAAAGAAATTCAAAATTTACCTTTTCGGAAATCATCTCCAACATATTTTCGGGCAGGTATTGTGAAAGTTTTGCCTGCCAAGCGTTATCGGTGGCTAATTTTCGCAACAAATCGCTCAAATGCACAACTTGATCTGCAATTACAGGAACGAGCACAAACGCCGCACCTATAATAATTCCCGCAAAAATCAAGAGAACCGCAAGTGCCGAGAGCACTCTATATTTCAGAAATTTTTGCAATTTATTCACAAATGGATTCAATATATAGGCGAGCAAAAACGCCACCACAAACGGAAACAACACATCGGATAAGTAAGCGAGCAGAGTTATAAATATTGCACTGCCAAGCAACCCGAAAATCAGCATCATAATTCGGTCGATGTTCCAATAATTGTTTGACATATTGGGGGAAGGTAGAAACTTTGCAGTGCAGGGGTGTGGGGTGTGGGGTGTGGGGAGTAGATTGTAAAGTGTAAAGTTATTACTCTCTACTCTCTACTCTTTACTCTTTACTCTTTACACTCCTGCACCGCCGAGTTCTCCACACCCCACACCCTACACCCTATACCCTACCTTGCATTGCAAAGTTTCTACATTCCCCCTTATGAGAAAGATTTTTTTTACCCTTTGCGTGCTTGTGGGGGCGGCATTCGCCCAACAGTCATCTCAAACAACAACCCAAAAGTCGATTAACGCCAAGTCGGTGAGCGTTAAGGTAAACGGACTGCCGCAACAATATACCTCATTGCGAATAGACACGCTTTCGAGATGCATTTCCGCATTGCCCGCATCTGAAAATATAGTTGCAACGGCGGAAGGTCGCACGGAATATTTGAAACGAATTTCGGGAACCGATAAAAATGATTATGTGAAGGTTTGGAACGCCAAGGTCGGCTTGGTGTATGTTTGGAAATATAAACTGCATTATCTGCTGATTCCGCAAGGCGGTTTGGAGGCTCAACCTCCGATTTTCCACGAGGCGGAAGGTTCTTACCCAATCACCGAGACAATTCAGGGCGACCCGCAAGACGGTGATTTTTTTGCGTTTTCAAGCCCGCGCAGATATTATTTCAACTCGCAAGAGGCGGCAGAGGCATCTGCCGTGAAAAGAGCAAAACAGAGAATTACGGAATTGAACGCGTTGGAGTGCAAATAAAGGAGTGTTTATGAGCGAAGAAAACGGTGAATTGGTTGAAAACGGCGATTTCTCAAAGGGAATTTCCGGTTGGAATATCGGCTGTTGGAAAGGAAAATTTTCCGCCGATGATAATTTTGACGATGAGGTGAGTTTCAACATTGTTGAGCCTGGGACAGAGGCTTGGGCTTTGCAATTTTACCGAACCGTTGCGTTAAAGGAAGGTGAGAGTTATATTTTCTCGATGAAGGCAAAGGCGGAACAACCCCGCACGCTGAATGTGAATATTAAAAAGCACAAAGAAGATTATGTGCCTTATGCAAACGGACGAATTATAGATTTGAGCACCGAATGGCAGGACTACAGTTGGCGTTTCACAATGAAAGATGCAAGCGATTCTGCGGCTTTGCTCTCGTTCGATATGGGCGGAAACGGCACGGGTTGGAGTTTGAAAGATGTATCTCTGCAATTGTCGAACGGTGAAAGCGTAAAGGGAAATTTCAGCCGCCGCATTCAAAAGAACAGCGGTTATTTCAATTCACCCAGCGAACCGTGGGAATTACGGTTTTATTCCGCCGGCGGAGAATTGCTCGAAGTCTTGGACAAGGGGCAGGGTGGTGAAGGTATGCGTGCCTATCCGCGAATCGACAGGTCGGGCATTATAGTTGTGAAAGAAATTAAAAAGTAAGGAAAATTTTTGGGCGACCCGTTCCTCGAAGTCTAAGCGTTGCTAAAAAAACGAAATATTTCTGAATTAGCACAAGGCGATTATAGAAAACCTCTAAAAACTCTGCTGAACCAGAATACAGTAAAACGGGAGTTTTTAGAGGCGACGGCGAACCTGCATAAAATAAGATAGGCTATCGTTCGCCCGTGTCGCTTAGAGAACCTCTACCAACCACTTGCGAGGTTAATAGAGGTTCCCTATACCTATAATTATGGTTGCTACTGCGGCGATTTTTGTTTTATTGGCTTTTTCCTTCATAAGAATTAACCCTCCGAAAAAACTCACCAACACGCTTGAACGGCGGAGCAAACTCACAACCGAAACGAGTGCTCCGTCTTGCGACATCGCAGAAAAGTAGAGGTAATCGGAGAGAACTAACAGCAGACCGACCGCTATTATAACTCCGCCCCGCTTCACAACAACTTGCTCCCGTTTGTAAAAACATATCAGCAACACGCCTTCAAGTGCGGCGGAATACACATTGAACCAAGCCTGCATAGCGAGCGGATTTAAGTTTGCAGTTTGCAATAAATGCTTGTCGTAAATGCTGCTTACACTTCCGAGTGCAGTTCCCAAGAACATTAAAAATATCCATTTATTTTTGCGAAAATTCAAACCTTCTTTTTTGCCTGCTAATTGCAATAAAAAGTATCCGAAAAGAATTATCAAAATGCTTATCCATTGCAATGAGGTAGGTCGTTCGCCTATAATTGCAACGGCGAGAAAAAGCGTAAAAAGGGGACTCGTCGCTCTTATGGGCGAACTTATGCTTATCGGTAAAAATTTTATTGCGTTGTAGGTGCAAGCCCAACTTGAAGTGACAAGGACGGCTTTTATTGCTGTTTGAATGTGCTCGCTGGAAGTTAAGGATGCATTTCCCGAAATAATCACGGGTAACATTACAACCGCACCGACCAACCCCGCAATGAACAGCACCATCCAAACGGCATTTTCGTTGAGTGCGCGTTTTTTGCATAAATCATAAAATCCGAGTGCAAGTGCAGAATTTATAGCGAGAATGGTGTAGGACATTTTGAATGGGAAGGTAGAATTTAGTGTGGAGCAAATGTAATAATTTTAGGAAACCTCTAAAAACTCCCTTTGTAACAAATTCCATAGATTTGAGTTTTTAGAGACGACGGCAATAAGTATAGCCGCCCAATTAAAAAGGAGTTGTGATAATCTGTATAAGCAATGGCGGACAATAAGTATAGCCACTCACTTGTAAAAAAATGAGATAATCTGTATAAATAGTAGTGGCAATAAGCATATCTGCCCTATTAAAAAGAAACCTGAGATAATCTGTATATACAATGGCAGAAAACTACTCAAATTTGCATAAAAAACGCATTTCGCCCATGTCGCTTGGTAACCTCTACCAACCTCTTAGGAGGTTAATAGAGGTTACCTTTACTAATTAAGCCCCAATTCTTGTAAAATTTCTTCTATAAAATGGTCTTTTATATTTGCCATTTCTGATTTATCGTATATTTCCAACAAATTATTTCCCAAAGATACTCCTAATTGTGGAGTTTCTTCCAAAGATGTGATAAGTTGTGAGTATTCAGTCTTTAGGGAGGGATATTTTTTTACAAGGCGTTTAAGTTCTTTCGCAAAATGATGCGTAGGAATGATATTATAACTCATGAAGCAAGTCTTGTGCAGATTGGAGTTTTAATTTTCCTTGCCGGTGCAGGCGAACTTCTTGAACAGAATCGGCTAAACCCTCCCATAATTTGACTTTTTCTCCAACAAGGGGGGTAGCCATCCGAATAAACGAAAGACTCCGTAGAACTTCCATCGCAAAAGAAGCGCGTTGGTCGGGAATATCCACAAGTAATTTCATACTTTAAAATATAGTAAATTTTTCATGCGAAAATTACAATGTCCATCAATAATTATTTGTTACATTCAGTCCCAAAAAAACTTAATATGCAACATCTGTGTGCATATTGAGAGAATAAAAATTTTTTGAACCGTTTTTGTGAAATGCATTGCGTCTAAACAGCGTGAAAAGAAAAATTCCATTCTTGTCTTTGTTTATCACCTGCGTTTTATGCGGGAACGCAGCGGCTTTTAATCCAATTTACGGGCGGGAATCGCTTAGGGGGCTTTGGGGCGTGCAGGTGATGGTGCATTGTGCGGGGGATACAAATTTGCAGAGTTTGGAAAATGAAATTCGGAAAATTTTGGAGAAACGACTGCGGGAAATGTCTGTGCCTGCCGTTATTTACGGCGATAGCGGAAATACGGGAGCGTTAAAGTTGCTTTTGACGGGAATTAAGTCGGGCGGCAAGTATTATACTTACGCAACTTTGCAATTACATCAGAGGGCTTATTTGGCGGCGAGTCATAATTTTATGGATTGTCAAACTTGGGATGCGTGGAAAATGGGAGTTTTTAATGAAAAGGAAATTTTGGATGAAGCGGATGATTTGGCGAGAGAATTTGCAAATGATTTTATTTCGGCGAATTTGTTCTAATTGTTTTGTGCAGTGTTATTTTATGCGGTGTTGCCTTGCACAGCGTAGCACGATTGCATTATTTATAATGGCAGGGGCGAGTTTTGCTTTGGAAATTGATGCTCCACCTGAGATTTATAATCAAGTGAGTGCATATTCTAAGGAGGCGGCAAGTTTGGAGGCAAATTCAGTGAATAACCCAACAAACTATATTTTGCAAGTTGAGTTAAAAAATAAAAAGGCATCACAAAAAATGAAAAATGAAGTTGTATTTGAACTTTCTTTAATCGATAACGGCAAGGTGATAAAACAGGTGGAAAAGCGAGTTCAAGGTGCGGTAAATACGGCTCTGCAAGATGCGGTGTTTGAAATTTTGGGGAAACCTCAACGGAACGAGAAAACGGAAAATAATTTTTTAACAAATTGGGTAAAAACTGTGCTTGGCGGAGCGGGAATTACGGCGTTATGGGCAGTGCTTTATTTGACGGAAAAACCTAAAATTGTCGATACGGGATTGCATTATAAAGTTGAGGGGAATTTATAATATGACTTCTTTGATTGCGTGGAAAAGCGGAATGGCATTATCTCAACAACACCTGCAAAAATCGGACAGGTTGTTTTTGCAACATATAAAAAGCGTTGCGGGATTGCCGAACGGACTTCATTTTGGATTTAGAAAAATTGCTTTTGACGATGATTTGTTGAAGTCGGGAAGTGTTGCGTTTAGAGAGTGCGAAGTAATTTTTCCTAACGGAATTTTTTATGCGGATTGTGAATATGATGATGTGAAAATTGAGAGCAGAAATTATGAAAATATTTTTGAGAAAGACTTAAATATACTCGATGTATTTTTAACTTTGGAGTTAAGCGGCGCAAGTGATAAAATTATTTGGGAGAATTATGCCGATGTGTATAGCGGTGATGATTTTGTTCAAATGCCGATTTCCGTTCCTATACCGAAAATTATTTTTAGCGGGGAATCGCTTGACGGCAAGGAATTTTTACATTGTGCACGAATTGTGAGAAACGGTCGAGGAATTGCGGAATTAGACAGGAGTTTTTTTCCACCTTTGATTTCGGTAAGTGCATATACTCCGTTTTTTCGAGAATTAGAATTTTTAGAAAATTTGTTAAAAAATAAAATTGCTGATATGTCTCATTCAAAAGAATTTTTGTTAAATGAGTTAAAATCATTTGGAGCGGTGTTTAGTGTGTTAAAAAATACAGAGGGTATTTTGCCCTTTCAAATTTTTTGTGAAATTTCGCGATTGTTGCAAGAACCGTTTAATTATAACCATTTTGAATTCGGAAAATGCTTTGGAAAAATTTTTATGGAATTGCGGAATTTTTTAAGCAAAGAACGGCGGGATGCATTTTCACAAATGCGACTATTGCGCGACGGACAAAGTTCATTTTACGGCTCACTCACCGCACTCGATATTAAAAATGCAAAATCTGTTTATTTGGTTATTGACTGTAATCTTTTGGCAGAAGATGCGGTTAAATCTGTGCCGATGCAAATTAAAGTTGCACCAAGATCTGAATTGTCTAATATAGTGATAAGTGCAACGCACGGAATTTCGTGTGTTCAAACGATTCCGCCAGAAGGAGCGAGAGGAAATGAAAAAATGATTTATTTCAAGTTGAACGGTGGTTCGCTTTGGCAAAAATTATGTGAAGAAAATGAAATAGGTATTTACGCACCGAGTTCGCTAAAAATAAACTCCATAGATATTCTGACGGGAAATTTATGAAAAATCTTGCCGAATTAAAATCGCTCTCAGTTATTGCAGAAAATATTTTTTGTGAAGTGCTGACCATTCCTCAAACGCTATCGATTTCCGCAAGTGAAATTCAAAAAAAGTTTTTGGTAAAATTGAATGAATTTTGCAATGACTCTAGCAACAATAATTATTCCGCAATGGAAATAGAATATGCAAAATATGCTCTCTGTGCTTGGATAGACGAATATATATATGCCAATAGTTCAATATCTGCCGAGTGGTTTTCGTATTCTCTCACACTGCGTGAATTTGGCGATGCACAAGCGGGGCGAATTTTTTTTGAACGAATAGAAAATCTGCATAAGATAGCAAATTGTGAAAGAGTTTTGGAGTTATATGTAAAATGCATTCTGTTCGGTTTTCAGGGCAAATTTAGAATGGACGAAAAGGCGGAATTAAAACAAATTTTAACGCTCGCTTTGTCGAAGATAAAAATTATTCAAGGCACAATAATTCAACAACCAAAACAAAAAAATAAGAACTTATTCTCTTTGAGAAAAAGAAGTAAAAATATTTTAATAACAGGTTTATGTAAGGAAAAATGCAAGCAGGCGGCACAAGAGCAAACCGCACCAAAAGGATACAAATTTATTTATGCCGATTTTGAAACGGAATGTTCCGTTCCTTTTTTAGACGGAATAATTTTTATAAATCCGATGATAGTAGAAATTGAACAAATTAAAAATGAAAATAAATTTGCAGAAAACTTGTGGATAAAACAAAAAGCGAAATGCCCGATTTATATGGTGAGCGATTGGGAAATTGCCGAGTTAAAAATTTCTTTTGACAGGAATTACAAATTTTCAAGTGAAGATTTAATATTCTATTTGCAGGAAAATTTTTTGAACGAAACCGCAGCGAAAAATATTTTATCTCTGCCGAGAAAATTAGATGAATGGACAGATTACAAAGGCGAATATTCAATGCCGTTTTTTGAATTTATGAGGAATGAAAAACCGCTTGCATACAGTTTTAGTAAAAAATTTATGTTAATTTTGAGTGCAATTGTATTGCTATCGGTAATTTTATTTTTAACTTTTAAGATAATAAATGAAAATCGGGAAAAATTGTTAAAGGAGGCAAATTATCTGTTGCATAAAAGAGAACAAGACAGTATAGCAAGGGCAATGGATAGCCTTGCACAATTGCAGGATAGTTTGAATATGGAATTTGAAAAAAATCTTTTGTCGCTTGAATCGAATTATCAAAAAAAGGCAGTGGCAAATTTTCCGTTTGCAAAAAATAAAATTCCTACAGCAACGGAAATTGAAAATTATTTTTCCGAAAGCGGTGAGTTCAAAAAATTTGTTGAGAATTTAGACACAATAACAGATGAACGGATAAAACTTAAGAAAAAGACGGTGTTGCAATTACGGCAACTTTTAAGAAATAAATGGAATAAAATTTCTACAAGTATAACCGTAACAACACCCAAAACGGCAAGTGCAAAATTGACCATTGATTCATCTCATATAGAAATTGGGCAAGGCGAAAGCAAAACTATGAAAATTTTATTTCCGTTGGAAAATTCATCGGGTGTGGAACTCTCGGTAAAAACCGCACACAATAATTTTAGTGAAAAAATCAAAGGTGAATGGGCTTTGCTCGAACTTGCAAAGCGACCTGAAATTTCGTTTAAGGATAAAAGTTATTTGATAGATATTGGCATTGCCGTGCATTGGAATTTACCAAGCGATGCTATTATGCCAATTGATTGGTTTGGCGTAGAATTGGAACACAACCTTATAGGAGAATACAATGGCGAACAGTTATCAGAATGAAATTCCCCCTGCACGCATTAACATTCAGTTGAGTGTGGATAGCGGAGGAGCACAGAAGAAAACCGAACTGCCCTTGAAGTTGCTAGTGATTGGCGACTTTGTGCAGAACGGAGATGAGTCCCGAATAATTGAGCGGGAAAAAATCAACATCAATAAGGAAAATTTTGGCGGTGTTATGCAGTCGCTCAACATTTCTTTGCGAACTTCCGTTGAGAATGTTCTCAAAAAGGACAATAGCGATTTGCCCGTTGAATTGAAATTTGAGGATATAAAATCCTTTGAACCGATGGAAATTGTTAAGCAGATTCCCGTTTTGAACCGCTTAATGGCGGTGCGAAATTTGATAAGAGATTTGGGTTCAAATCTTTTGGATAATCGCGAATTTAGAAAGAAAATGGAAATTATCTTAAAAGATAAAAAATCTATGCGGGAAATTTTGAAGGAGTTAGAACCGATGCCGAATTTGGAACACAACACAATAACCCACAAGGAGGAAGTATGAACTCACAACTCAGTGCAGTTTATGAGACAATAGGTTTGGAACTGCCGAGCAAAGAAATAGACCTTTCGCTTTATACAGATGCCTCATCGCTTTATAAACACAGTCCGAGTGAGCGAATTGCGGCGGGACTTATGGCGTTTGTTCAGAGTGTTTTAGATTCAAGCGCAAGCGTAGAAAAAATTGACAGGGCATTTATAGAATCGCAGGTAGCGTGGATAGATAAAATTGTGAGCGAACAGTTGGATGCTATTATGCACGACCCGACTTTTCAACAGTTGGAATCGGCGTGGCGCGGATTACATTTTTTGGCACAGAGAACCGATTTTAGAAAAAATGTAAAAATTGAATTTTTGAATGCTGACAAGCAGTCTATTGCAAATGATTTTGAGGATTCGCCCGAAATTATTCAAAGCGGACTTTATCGCCATATTTACAGCGATGAATACGATACTCCGGGCGGTGAACCATACGCGGCTATGATTGCTAATTTTGAATTTGACAGCAGTGCGGGCGATATAGAGTTATTGCAAAATATTTCTTCGGTTTCGGCAGCCTCACATTGCCTTTTTGTGTCATCTGTGGGGTCGAAATTTTTTGGGAAATCCGATATAGGTGATTTGCCGAAGATTGATGATTTGGAAAATTATATGGAACGGGCGGAATATACCAAGTGGCGAGCCTTCCGCAAAACAGATGACTCTCGGTATATAGGTTTAACTCTGCCGAGATTTCTTTTGAGAAGTCCTTACGGAGAAAATAAAAATGCGAGGGGTTTCAATTATACGGAATCGGTTATAGGAGAAGAGCACGAAAAATATTTATGGGGAAATTCCTCTTTTGCATTTGCCGCAAATATGGTGCGTTCATTTCAGGATAACGGTTGGTGTGTGCAAATTAGAGGACCGGAAAGCGGAGGAAAAGTTGAGGACTTGCCTATCCACTTTTTTAATTCGGGTAAGGGAGCACAAGCGAAAATTCCAACCGAGATTTTGATTCCCGAAACACGAGAATTTGAATTTGCCAAGCAGGGTTTTATTCCGCTTAGTTTTTACAAGAATCGAGACTATGCTTGTTTTTTCTCGGCAAATTCCGCACAAAAACCCGATGAATACGATGATCCGCAGGCAACGGCAAATTCGAGGGTGAATGCAAGATTGCCTTATATATTTTTGACTGCACGACTTGCACATTACTTAAAGGTTTTGCAGAGAGAAAATATTGGAGCGAGCAAGAGTGCCGGAGTTTTGGAATCGGAATTGAATAATTGGATAAAGGGTTTGGTAACGGAAATGAAAAATCCCGGTCCCGAATTAGCGGCAACACATCCTTTGAGTTACGGGAATGTTAGCGTTTCTGAAAATATCGATAATCCCGGATTTTACAAGGTTATTTTATCGGTGGTTCCGCATTTTCAAGTTGAGGGCGTAGATGTAAATCTCTCGCTTGTATCTAAAATGCCGGCAGGGAAACAGTAACATTATCTCATTTAATTAGAGGTTTCCACCAAACCTCATTTTCCTTATACCATTTCACAGTTTCGGGTAAGCCGGTTGCAAAAGTATATTTTGGCGACCAGCCGAGTTCGGTTCTAATTCGGGTGGCATCAATTGCGTAACGCAAATCGTGTCCCAATCGGTCGGTTACAAATTCAATTTTGCTCTCGTCAAAACCCATAATTTTTACGAGTTCGCGTGCGATGTCTATGTTTTTCCACTCGTTATTTCCGCCGATGTTATACACTCTTCCCGCAACGCCCTTTTCGAGTGCAAGCAAAATTCCGCGACAATGATCTTCGGTGTGCAGCCAATCGCGAATATTTAAGCCCTTCCCATAAACAGGAATTTTTTTATCGCGAATTAAATTTGTGACCGCAAGAGGAATCAGTTTTTCAGGAAATTGATATGGACCGTAATTATTGGAACAACGGGTGATCACCGTATCGAGTTTATAGGTTTCGTGCCACGCACGCACAAGTAAATCCGCACTCGCTTTTGAGGCACTATACGGACTATTCGGTGCAAGAGGCGTGTCTTCCGTGAAAAAACCTGTTTCGCCAAGCGAACCATAAACCTCATCTGTGCTGACCTGCAAATGTCGAATTTTTTGTTCCTGTGCAAATTTGAGAAGAGTCATTGTGCCTTCAACATTTGTTCGAACGAACACTCCGGGATTTTTTATTGAATTATCAACATGACTTTCCGCCGCAAAATGCACAATAGCATCCGGCTTTCCGTTCGGGAGCAAGTCCGCCGCCTTTTGCACTGCATTTTCGTCGGTTATATTTCCCTGAAAAAATTTGTAATGCTGATTATTTTCAACGCCACGCAGATTTTCACGATTTCCCGCGTATGTGAGCAAATCCAAATTTGAGATGTGCCAATCGGGTCGTTCTTTCAAAACAAGCCGAACAAAATTCGCACCAATAAAACCACAGCAACCGGTAACTAATATATTCACGGGAGGAAAGGTAGTTAATTTTAGAGTAAAGAGAAGAGAGTAGAGAGTAATAACTTTTCACTTTCCACTTTCAACTTTACACTCTATTCC
>BNUP01000049.1 GCA_025997455.1 Fibrobacterales bacterium
CCTCCACCAACCCTCCCCAGCTCCTATACCCCCCCCCCCCCCCCCCCCCCACAACTTCTACAAAATCAACAATTTATTTATTTGGATTATGCACTTTCGCAAATGTATTCACTACATATAAAAACTCAATAGAATATAGATTAAATAAAAAATTGAATAATGTAATATCAGAAGAACTCCCCAAAACTTTATCTCATAAAACGAGGAGTTCTTCTGAGACAACTAATAGATTTTTAATTGAAAATTACAGATTTGGTGGAAATTGTTCTATACATAATGTGACAAATATAGAAATAAAGAAAAATAGTATAGTATTCTTTAACATTGCATATCTTTTGATTATTGACTCCTTATTTATCAGAATAATGAGTATATTAAAAACAAAATGCGAAACGGCAAATTCAAGATTGATTATTTATTATTACCCTTGCAGTTTGCTTGGAAAGAAAAACCTGTCTGCAACTGAAAAATGGTATTTAAATAACACCGCAAAAAATTCACTTGAATCTCTAAAAAAATATGAACTCGATTCCATTCCAATTATCGATTCTCTAATTAAATCCGGTTATGAAATTTACATTCCGCCAAAAAAATTCTTTGAGACAAAAGAAACAATACACCTAGATTCTACGGGAGCTCACTTTGCAGACAGAGGCAAAAAGATAATTACCGAACATTTGGCAAATATTGTTCTGGGAAAAGAAAAATCAAATATAAATAAAATGGAAATTTCTGTAAAGACAAAAATTTCTCAAGGAAAAAAAATTTGTGAAATTTTAGTGCCAATCGTATTTAACTATATTGAAGGTATTACCCCACCAATTACTTTAGGCAACGGCTCAATAGTTATGAACTGCAATCCATTTACTTTTGGGCATCTCCATTTGATAAAATACGCAGCGGCGAGGTGCAAGCATTTGTATATTTTTGTTGTTGAAGAAGATAAAAGTTTCTTTCCGTTTAAAGATAGATTTAATTTGGTTAAAGAATGCACCAAAAATATAAAAAATGTTTCTGTTATTCCAAGCGGAAATTTTATAATAAGTGCTCAAACATTCGGAGCATATTTTGCAAAAGAGAATGATGAGACAAAAAAGCAAAAGCCGGATGTGAGTTTGGACTTGCTGATTTTTGGAAGCGTTATTGCTCCAAATTTAAATATTGCCAATAGATTTGTCGGGGAAGAACCATTTGACCCTGTCACAAAACATTATAACGAGGAAATGAAAAGATTTTTGCCCGAGTATGGAGTTAAGATAGTTGAAATTCCTCGCCTTGAGATTGCGGATTTAATTATTTCCGCAAGCAGAGTTAGAACATTGTTAAAAGAAAAGAATTGGAGTGAAATAAAAAGAATCGTGCCAAAAGCAACTTTGGAATATTTAAAAACTTTTACTCCGCCATCCGGATTCCCGCATTCGCGAGAATAACATCCGCCTATTCGTCAATGGTATCTCAATTGGCACATTTTTTGCATTAAACATTGTATATGCTCCGTTTTTTTATTGCACTCGCATTTTTTACTCCCCTTGCATTCTCTGCACAGGTATCTATAGGCTTGCGGGCACAGGCAGAGGTGGAGGCGGGGGTTGTTCGTTTGGGGCAAATTGCAGACATAAAAGGCGATGCGGAACTTTCAAAGAAAATTTCGCAGATAGAAGTCGGGAGAGTTGCAGAACCCGGTCGCAAAACAAGAGTCACGGAAAGAGCGGTAAAGGATTTTTTTATAAAATCGGTAGCAACAACTTCGCAGGTAAATTTTAATGGAGCAAAATTTTGTGATGTAATTGCACGAGCGGGATTGCTCTCGGCAGATTCTCTAAAAGTTCTAATCTTAAAAGAAGTTCGCACAAAAATGCCTGCAAATTTACAAGAGGGAAAAGATTGGATTTTTGAAGCCCCCAAAGCAAAAGGCAATATTGCAACGCCGGAAAACGGAGGCAGTGTTCTAATAACTTTGTCTCCGCAATTCTCCGCTCGCGGGCAAGAGATGGCGACCGTTCAAATTTTAGATAATTCGCGGATAATTTCAAAACACACAGTTCCGTTTATAATTCGCAGATTTGAAAATGTAGCGGAATTGCGCGGCACAATTCGCAAAGGTGAGGTTGTGAGTGCAGAAAATGTCGATATGGTTTGGCAAGAGACAACTTTTCAAAAACGAAAAATTTTAACCAACGCAAACGATGCAATAGGCAGGAGTTCAATTCGCACAATAAAAGACGGAGAACTTTTAACCGACAACTCTCTTATGACCCGTTATGCAGTCAATGAGGGCAAACCCGTTAAATTATTTGCAAAGATAGGCAGTGCGGTTGTGCAAACCAACGCTATTGCTCAAAAAAATGCTTACAAAGGGCAAACTATTTTAGTTCGCAATATCGATTCTGGTAGGGAAATTTCAGCCACCGTTTCTGATACGGGCGAGGCGTGGGTAAATTGATTTTGGCATAAACAGTTTCAGCGAATTTTTAAAAAAACCGAATGAAAAATTGAAAAACAGCGGAATGTTTTTTAATGCGGTAATTTTTGAAACCTCGATAATTGAGGAGTAACAAAAATTTTTACAGTTGTTTTTTGCTTTTTTATAAAATTTATTTTCCTTGTATTTTTCCGTCAATTTAAGAGCATCAAAGAATAGTGGAAAATAATTTTTGCGTAAATTTGTTTTGTGAGTTCTATAATAACAAAATACATTTGAGAGCACTGCCAAATTTCCAAACCTTTTTGCCAAAGCCCAAAACAACGGAAAGTCTTCGAAAATAAATTCATCTGAATAACCGCCCGCAAAATCAAAAGCATTTTTTTGAACCATTTCCGTGCAACCGTGAACCAATTTTTTGAAAGAGTATAAATCATCAAAACTTACTTCGGGGATTCCCTTCAAAAATTTTCCATTTATATTTTTTTCAACTTCACCTGCTTCCGACATTTCCTTTATCTGCCCAAAACTCGCGGCATATTCGGGATGTTTTTCCATAAATTCCGCTTGAATTTTCAACCTGTCGGGAGGCATAATATCATCGCTTGCCATTGTGCAAATATATTTGCCCTTAGATATTTTAGCGAGTTCATTTAATGTTTTTATTACACCTCTGTTTTCACGGGAAAGAAAATAAAATCCGAGTTCTGCAGAAAGTTTTTGCAAAATTTTTGGAGTGCCGTCATTTGAACCGTCGTCTATAACCAACAATTCAAAACTCACTCCTTTTTGCTCCATAACAGAACGAACTGCAATTTCCACATATTTTTTGTGGCAATAACTCGGCATTAAAACAGAAACAAGCGGGGTCATTTATCACCTTTTGAAAGATAGTCAGTTTTTTGAAGTAAATTAAACCAATATTCTTTTTTGATAATTCTGTGAAAAAATAATAATATGGGAAAATAAATTCGCGCGGGCAGTTCAAAATTTTTGCCTGCTAAATTCAATAAAAATTTAATATGCGGTTTTGCAAACTCGTGAAATTCATTGTGAAATTTCAAAAC
Organism: Fibrobacterales bacterium; assembly: GCA_025997455.1. Taxonomy (GTDB): domain Bacteria; phylum Fibrobacterota; class Fibrobacteria; order Fibrobacterales; family Fibrobacteraceae; genus BNUP01. Next base: position 3,490 of record BNUP01000049.1, read on the forward strand.
GAAAATATTATTATATGTCTCTCTTTTGCGTTTCCCAAAACAACATAAATATTTTACTTTCAGCAAACAAATTTCATTTGCAAAAATATATGTAAATCTTTTTTTGTCAATTTCGTTATTTAATTTATCGGTTAAAATTTTGAACAAATTTTCATAAACCGTTAAACTTGAACTTATCTGCTTTGCTCTGCTTCCGCCTGCATTTGAGCGGGTTATGGATTTTTTATTGTTTGTAAAAAAATACAATTGCTCTTGCAAAACAAATCCCGAATTTGAATGATAACATATTTGTGCGCATTGAAACCTATCTTCTGCGGCGGTCGGAAAATTTTCATTTAACCATACAACTTTATCATAAACGATTTTTTTTACAAGTTTATTCCAAGTAGGAAATGCAAATTTACCCATTAAATAATTCAACGCATTTTCTGCTTTATTTTCGCTCCACTTATATGTTTTCGATTTCCAAGAATTGTATCCGCACCAAACCAAATCGTAATTTCCGTGTTTTGCAACGGCGAACAACTTTTCTAAAAATTGCGGGTGATATACATCATCATTATCTAAATTTGCAATGTATTCACCGCTTGAATTTTCAAGTCCCGTTTTTCTTGCAGAAAGAGTTCCGCCGTTTTCTTTATTTACAACCTTAAAACGAGAATCAGCAGTTGCATATTCTTTGCAAATTTGCAGAGATGAATCTGTTGAACCGTCATTAACCAAAATTGCCTCCCACTCGGTAAATGTCTGTGCCAAAATGCTGTCTAAAGCATTTCGTAAATATGCCTGTGCATTATAAACAGGAACTATCACTGATATAAGCGGCATAGCAAGTTTTCCAATTTTTCAAGTATTTTTTCGAGTGAAAATCTTTTTGCATTTTCAACAGCATTGTTAGACATAATTTTTTGCAATTCTTCACTCTTCATTAAATTCATAGCGATTTCCGCAAATTTATTCAAATCGTTATTTTCTGTGATAAAGCCGTTTTTTCCGTCCTCTATTATATCTTGCAAACTCGAAAATGAATTCATAACAATAGGAATGCAGCCGTTATTTTGCGCCTCAACCAATACCATAGGAAAACCTTCAAAACCGCTCGTCAAAAATAATATTTTCGCTTTTTGATAATAATCGGTAACGCTTTTTTGAAAACCTTCAAAAGAAATTCTCGGCAAATTCTCGGCTTTCTGTTTTATATTTTCAACATCAATTCCGTTTCCGACAATTTTTAAATTCCAATTTTCAAATTCATTTTTTTTGCAAATAATTTTCCAAATATCAATTATATAACTTATTCGTTTTTGTTTTTCCTCTATTCTGCCGATATATAAAATTGTATTTTCTTTTTGTGCATAGTGAGAGGAGGCGGCAGTCTGTTTTTCAAGGGGATTTTCAATGCAAATCAATTTTTCTAAATTCTTTTTCGGTTCTAATTTCTTAAATTCATCTATAAATTTTTCACTGAGAACTACAAAAAAATCCGAACTATCATAAGCGAAATTTCGCCAACGAATTTCCCGTTTTCTTCGCAAAAATTCAATTAAAAAATTTGGAAGGAGTGCACTTTTCAAAGAATGATATTCCATTTTATATTGAAAGAGAATAGAAAAATGCAAACAGGAAATAATATTCATTGCATATTTTTTTTTCATTTCCAAACATAATTTGCACCAAGAAATACTTTGGCATTCTTGATTTATAATAATATCTATTTTCTTTTCAATAACGATTTTATTCAAAAAAATAATATTTTTTCTACTATTGATATTATTAACGATGCGCCTAAAATTGGATACATCAACATCTGGAAAAATAAATTTTTCAATCCTATCATTTTCTAAAATAATATTTTCGGCAACGCACACAAAGACATTATGCCCAACTTCTGTTAGAGCATTTGAAAGCGTGTTTGTGACTTTGCTTATGCCGTTGTCGTTTGAACCGCGCAAAAGATACAGAATATTCATAATTTTAGAAGTTCAAAATATGATTTTTTCAAAAAATTCAAATTTTCATCTATCATTTGATAATCGAGTCCGGAAACTTTTCTTTTTATCAAAAAAAGTGCAATCGCTAAACTAAAATAAATTTTTGCAGGCAATTCAAAACCTTTTAAGGCTATGAAAAATAAAAATCGTATATGAATTTTTGCATATCTGTGAGTTTCTGTATGGCATTCTAAAACTTTTGTCTTTTTTAATTGTTTTTTTAATTCACCGACTGCCACTATATATTGTAATTTACACCTGAACAAAATATGACAAAACCAACAAAAAATTATATCCGAATCATTTTCTTTTTTTAACTTTTCTTGCATAATTTCGTAAGTTTTAATATAAACCAAATTTGCCTCAAGTCGTTTTTTTATATTTTTATCACCGTCTCTCGTATTTGACTTCGGGTTTTCAGTGTAAAAATATAATGCATCTTGGACAAACATTCCCGAATTTGCGTAAAATGAATTTTGTATTCCCTGTAAAATATCCTCGCAACTCGTTATTTTAATCGGAAATTCCACTTGCAGATAAATTTCTCTTTTCACCAACTTATTCCAAACCGTCACAAAAAATTTATTGTTCAAAAAAGCCAAAACATTTTTTTCCCGTTTTGCACTCCATTCATATTCCTGCGGCAGCCACTCCTTCAAAACATTTCCGTTCAAATCAACAGTTTTATATCCGCACCAAACAAAATCATAATTTCCGCGATTTGCAACTTCAAACATCTTTTCTAAAAATTGAGAATGATAAGTATCATCGCTGTCGAGATTTGCTATGTATTTGCCAAGTGCATTTTTAAGACCGCTTTTTCTCGCTTGCAAAAGACCTTCATTTTCTGTTTTATGAATGACCTTAAACCTCACATCTTTTACGGCATATTCATCTGCAATTTTTCCGCTTTTATCAAGCGAGCAATCATCCACTAAAATTGCTTCCCAATTTGTAAATGTCTGCGCTAAAAGACTATCCAAAGCGGCAGGTAAAAACCGCTCCACATTGTAAATTGGAATGATAACCGAAACGCAAGGCATAATCATTTTCTCAAAGTCCTTTTCCCAAGTTCAATAAAATATTCAAATTCCGCCGTTCTGCAAAAAAATACAAAATAAACAGCAGAGGAAATTCCAAGTGATACTGTGCATTTACCCACAAAATTTTCAACAAATGAATTTGCATAAAAAGTTAATCCTAACGACACCGCAAGCACAGCACACTGAACCAAATACCTGCGAACATAAAGAAAAACACTATTTTCAAAAATATATTTATGCACCAAATACGACTCAACCCATATACACACAAAAAGCGTATTCGCAAGAGTGCCTATTAAAACTCCGATAACTCCCAAGTACTGAACCAAAAAAAGCGATAAGCCCATATTAAATACAATTTCCACAATCGGCTTATATCTGTCGGGTTTAAAAATTCCCGCACAATCTTTGAAAACCCATACAAGAGTTCTGTTTAACGAGAAAAAATAATTTGCAACTATCACATACACAACGGAATCGGAAAGCAGGTAATCTGCACCTGCCCAAATTTCTATAAACGGATTTATCAAATTTAAGAGACAAACGGAACAAATTCCCGAAATTGCAAAAATCAGAAATGAAATTTTTTTGAATACGGCATAAATTTCTTTTTTATTAAGTGTGGCAACCGCATTGCCGATACTCGCACCGCACGCCTGAATTATCAGGTTGCCAATCATTGCTACCGTGTTTATAATAAGGGTATAATTGGAATATATTCCCACAACGCTCAAACCGACAAATGCGGAGATTATCAAAAAATCAGTCCCGAATACCACCAAGCCGCCGATTCTTCCCAGAAATAAAATCGAAACATTATAGTAGATTTTTTTTCGCAACTCTTCACTTATGGGTTTTGTTGTTTCTATTATAAAGGCGTATTTTTTGTTAGCCACAAATGCGATAATTACCGATGCCGCAATACTGCCGATAATTTTTACAAGCAAAAAAAGAATATAGTTTTGCAATTTCAACAGAATTAAAATTTGAATCGCAGACACAACCATATTTAAGGCAAAGTCGATACTTGCGGTTATTCTTTTATTTTGCGAGTTATCGATAATAATTCTCTTATGTGCAAAAAAATAAGTTATAACCGAATTAGCCAAAAAGCACAGATAAACAAAATAAATATTCACGGGGACATTCACTTCGCCTTTTATAAAATGCGGCAGAAACGGCATCAATAAAAAACCGAGTAAAATCACAACTCCGCCTATAATAAAATAACATCGCTTAAAAAAATGCAACAGAGATTTTATTTCTTCACGATTATCTTCCGCAATAGGTTTGTAAAGTGCGTATGAAATTGCTGTTCCCAAACCAAGTTCTGCAAGTGACAGCATACTTAAAAGATTTGAAAATAATCCGTTAATTCCCAAATACTCCGCACCGAGCGTTTTTATAAAAACAGTTCTGCTTATAAATTGAACACTTAAAATTATAGCCTGTGTTGATAACAGAACCGCAGAATTTTTAATTGATTCTACAGAACGCATTTTTTAAAGCCGAAATAAAAAATTTGGTTCCTTCTCAAAATAAGTGGGTTAAACATTGCCTATCACCCACCGCCCGATGTTGCGTTTTTCCTTGTCAAACTCTATCCCAAGTTTAACAATTTTTTTGCCTTGCCCCTCGTAAGAAAGTGCATAATTTTTATCGTTAATTTGTGCCAAAGCCTCCTCTGCCGTACCGTTCACTTTTAACTCAACAACATACACAAAATCATCCACTTTTAGCACCGCATCAATTCTGCCAATTGCCGTATGCACCTGCGCCTCGCAATAAATTCCGAGCATTCGGAGCGTTAGCAAAAATATTAATTCATAATACGATTCAACCTTAGATGCTTCATCATAAGGAATATTATTGTAAAACGGGCGTAATGCCTCAACAAAATTATCTACTTCTCCAGCCTCTAAAGAATCAATTAGTTTAAGCACAAGAGGTGTTTTCTCATCGTTTTTTATGTGGATATACAAATCGGCTAAACTGCTTGCAAAACTAGTGCGCACTTCGTCATTGGGATAGCCCAGATTATAAGTTCCTCTTTTTTCATTATAGCCTGTGATTGTGAGGTATCCGGATTGATAAAGCACCGGCACTGCATCCATATTCTCTACATCGAATTTGCGAAAATCATCGTAAGAGAGAACTTTTTGTTCAAGGTTTAGGACATTAATATTCTGTTGCTTAATGAGTTTTATTAGGAAAGTAGGGGTGCCGCTCTCATACCAATATGGGATGAATTTTCCTTCACTATTAAAATGATGCAACAAGCCAAATGGATTATACACCGTGAGAGGTTTTTCTGAAAATCGATAACCGTTGTAAAAGCGTTTTAATTTGGCGAGGTATGCACCGCCTTCTCCACCCGCAATACTATCTATCTCCTCCTTAAAATTTTCTTCCAATTCCTCTTGCGTTATTCCGCAAATATCGGCATAGCGGGGGTCAAGGGAGAGGTCGGTGAGGTTGTTCAAATCCGAAAATATACTTACCTTGGAGAATTTTGTGACACCTGTAAGGAACACAAATTTTAAGTGCTCGTCCGAGGATTTGAGTACTCCGTAAAATGCCTTGAGGGCATTTCTGATTTCTTCATGGACAATTTTAGTGTCAAGGGTGTTGAGTAGCGGCTTGTCGTATTCATCTATGACGACTGCGACTTTTTCACCGCATTGATTGTGCAACGATTCTATTAAACGGGAAAATTTGTCGCTAATCGTTTTTCCAACGAACGGAACATCGTATTTATTTGCACAGGATTCTAACATTTTATCGATGACTACATACAACTCCTCGACCCCTTTTGCGTAATCACCGACATTCAAGTCGATTCTAATAACCGGATGTTTTTTCCACTCCCAAGTGAGTGAATCAATGGCAAGATATTTGAATAACTCCCGCCTTCCCTCAAATAATGCACCCAGCGTTGAGCACAAAAGCGACTTTCCAAATCGTCTGGGACGAGAGAGAAAAAATACATAACCGGAACCCGACACCAACTCGTGAATGCGGGCGGTTTTATCTACATAATGGTAGTCATCCTCACGGATAGTGGAGAATGTTTGTATGCCGAGCGGATAGCGTTTTGGTTTATCCATAGCGGCAATATAGAAATTTACAGACAATCTCCTCTTACCTTTTTCCGCTCGCACATACTCCAAAAAGCCAAGCGGCAAAACCAACCGCAGATACATTGGAGTTGCATCAACCAAACCTAAAAGACTCCTTCTCAAAAAGAGAGAGTTAATTAGAGCATAACAATTCATCGTTTTGCCAATTTACAGGATTATTAACATAATAATGACAATTGCATTTACTATATTATCCGTAAATGCAACCGTTGATTTCCGTTATAATTCCAGTTTATAATACCGAAAAATATCTCGTTCGGTGTGTGGAAAGCGTTATATTTCAAACTTATAAAAATTTGCAGATAATTTTAATTAACGACGGTTCTACCGATAATTCCTTAGAAATTTTGCAAAAATATAAGAGTAATGATTTGAGAATTGAAATTATAGACCAAAAAAACGGAGGACTGTCTAATGCGAGAAATAACGGATTGAATATTGTAAAGGGCGAATTTATAACATTTGTCGATTCCGATGACTACTGCGAAAAAAATATGCTAGAAATTGCATTTAGTGAAATGGAGCAGGGAGATGCAGATGTTGTATGGTGGGGTATTGCGGAAAAATTTTCAAGCGGACATATTCGCTTACCAAAACAAAGAGAAAAAAGAACTGCGAGTTCATTAAAAGAATGTGCAGAGATTTTTGCCGAAACCACTTCAAGAGTTGCGGCGTATGGAAAACTATACAAAAGATATATTTTTGAAAAAAACAGATTCCCCGAAAATAAAATCAACGAAGATATTTTTATTTTCCCCGAAATATTTTCACTTGCAAAAAATAACATTATTCTCTCAACTCCGCTATATTTCCACTGCAACGAAAATGCGGATTCTTTAACTGCAAAATTCAAACTGCAAAACTTAGATGTGTTGGAGGCGGTTGATAATTTTAAGAATTACGAAGGAATGGAAGTTTTGCATTCGCAATTATTAATTCGAGCGTGCTATAATTTACTTGTTATGATGAAATTAAGTTTTAACTCAAAAGATAACGAACCGCACGCAAAAGAGATTCTCAAAATTCTAAAAAAATGCAAGGCGACTTACAACGGTGCATTTTATGATAAATTTTTTATTTTTCTGTTGCAACGCAGTATTCCTTATTCGCTAATTTTAAGATTTAGATATTTCTGCGTTAAAACGGTTAATTCTCTAATGGTATATTTTTCTTTGTGAAACATAAAATCACTTTCCGAGATTATCTTTTTTTTACCGAACAGAGTTCTCAAAAAATTATTTCTTTTTAGAATTTGCTTTATAAATTTTTTAATAAAAAATTCCTTTTTATTATACCAAGAACCGAGTATAATATGAACGGCATAAGAATTTAGTGTTAGATTCTCAAAAGAATGCGCAAAAGTATCGGAAGGTAAAATTACCATATTATTCTGCAATTCCTGCAAACCGCCCACATAGCGAAATCCGTGTTTCTGCGCTATTGCCGCATAAATATCCGGGGCGATTTGCTGCAATTCAAAACCGCGAAACTTCCCGTTTGCTAATAAGAAATTATGTGATTCATACCAACTAAGGCAATCTTTCAAAAAAGCATTTCCCTTTATTCCTCCAAAAATCGCCGCCTGAAAACCAAAATTCGGAATTTTTTGAATATTCTCTAAATCGTTGTTTTGAACATCCTTAAAAATTTTAGTTTGCGGATTATATTCTAATGCCGAAAAATAATCATATTTCAAAAAGTCATCAAATTTTTTGAAAACCAGAACATCACTGTCTAAATAAATTCCGCCTTCTGTATAAATCGCATATAAACGGATATAGTCAGCCGCAAAAGCCCATTTTTTTATGGAACACGCTTCATTTACGAATTGAACAGAATTGACATCAAATTTATTTCTATCCCACAAAACCAATTCATAGTCAGGCATAATCCTTTTCCAAGAATTTATACAGTCCAAAACATCACTTGGTATTTTTTCACTGCTAAGCCAACAGTAATGTATTTTTTTAGGAATCATATTCTGCCTCCTTAAAACCGAAACTCGCCATTAAACCGAAAAACCACGCACTAAATGTTATGGTAAGTTGATAAATGAAATTCGCCGCAAAAAGTTCCAAAATAAGTAGCATAAACAGAGTGCATAAAATTGCGGTACATAAAGGATGGTAAGGATGTTTTTTTAAAAATTTTACAACTTGAAAAATCGAGGGTAAAACAATACTCAGTAAAATTACCGTTCCGCTTATTCCGTGTTCGTTTAGCACCACCAAAAAAATATTATGTGCATTCCAAAATTTATCACTGACTATAATTTTTGTTCCGATATGTTCCTGAAAAAAAGTCACATAAACTTTTGCAAAATTTCCCGGACCGATGCCGAAAATTTTATGATTCACAAAATTATCTATTGCACATAACCACACATAAATTCTACCCATATTACTGTCGTCAATTTTTCCGCTTAAAAGAATGTTAAAACGCATCTTCAAACTAAAATCATCGGGAAGAATAATATAAAAAAGAACGCAAGAGGTACAAAATACTGCAACTATTCCAATACCGATCATCACTCGTTTTATTATCGCGTTTTGCTTTGTACGCATCAAAAAAATTACAAATAATGTTAAAAATAAAGTCAGTGCAAAACCTATTAAGGCTATGCGGGTTGCACTTAATGCGATAATTATAAACACTAAAAAAACCGAAATTAACAACACGGGTTTTGAATGCCTTTTGCTCAACGCTCCTTCAATAAACCACAAACTCCAAACTGCAATTACAACAAATATATAACTCAATGCACCTTGATGAATACCAGAAATTCTTTCCGAACCGAAAAGTATCTTTTCAAAAATGCCGATAAAAATCATAAATAATCCGTAAATAGTTAAGAAGGAAATTACCGTTTTTGAATTCCATTTTGAAAGCATAGTGAAGCAAAAAAGCAAAAGTGCGTTCATATAATTTATAAAATAAAATGCGTTAAAAGTATATGGTTTTGCAATGAATATAAATGTGAAGTATAATAAACTTGCGACAAGAGAATACCAAAATAAAAAATTTTTCTTTTTTGAAAAGAGAACGCTAAAAAACAAAACAGAAAATAACAACAAGTTTCCCAAAATAATCGGCTTGCCTGCGAGCATTAAAATGTTTCCCGAACCGACAATAATGCAAAAAAAAAGCGGCACTTGTTTTTTTAATAAAAAGAACACAGCCGAGAGGAAAAAACTTAAAACTGCAATTATATAAATAAAAGGTATCATTTGTTCAATAATTTTTTTATGGTCGCAAGGGTATTCTTATCGCATTCCAATTCTCCGCTGAGCATTCCGCGCAAAATTAAAATTCCGTAAACGATAAAGCCTGCAATTACAAAACCCACAAATCCGTAAATTGCTCTTTTCGGTTTGCTCTTGTAATCGGGAATATAGGCGTTTTGGACTATTTGAATAACAGGCAAATTTTTAACCGAATTTCCTTCTTCTACCACAATTTGCATTTCGAGCATTTCAAGGACACCTATAAATCTCTTCAAATCATTTTCCATTTGCTCCTGTTCCAAAATTTTCTGCATAGCCCAATCGGAGTTTATGTAAATGGAATTTTTAGAAGGAGTGTAATCTTCGGTGTAGCCTCCGCGCAATTTTTGAAATTCCCTCTCCAAAATGTAACGCCTTTTTTGCAATTCCGCCGCAGAGGAATTTTCACCCGCTTTGCTCTCGCTAATCCTCAAATTTTTAATTTGCTCCTCGTATCCTGCAAGTGCAGAAAGCGTTAGTTCCATTTGAGTTTTCAATTCGAGCAGATTATTTTTTCTATAAAACTCTATTAAAATTTGGCTGAGTGAATCTACACTGCGGGATGCATTGCCTCTTAAATTTCTTAAATGCATAAGTGTTTGAACGGATTTTTCTCTCTTTAATTTTATGTATCTGTTGTTCGCATCTTCAACTACAAAACTGACTATATCGCGTGCGAGTTCCTTGTTTTTGGTTTCGTAAGAGCAGGAGATAACTCCGGTTAAATTATCAATTTCAACTTTTAAGTCCTTGTAAAATTTTTTCACCAATGTCTCTTTATATTTATTTTTGTAAATCGTGTCTAAGTGAAATTTTTCAATGGCAGATAAAAGCAAATCGCGGCTGTCTAAAATAGCCAAATACAAATCCTCGTTCTCACCCGAACTTCCGCCAAGCCCGGAGCCAGCCAAATCGCTGAGTGCATTTGAAGACGAAAAACTTTTTAGCATATTGCTTATGCCAACTGACTTTGTGCCGCTATCGAGCACCACACGAATTTCACTCTTGTAATACGGAGGTAAAATCCACGCCAAAGCAACTCCCAAAATTCCCGCCAAAACAGGAACACCCAAGAAAAATTTTTTTCTTTTAAGTAAAAAAAACAGAACATCTATAAATGACATTTGCCGTGCTCCATTTTAATGCCACCTGAATGAAATCGGAATTGTATCGAGAGTCGGTAATGCGTGAATAAATGTGCCAAATGCAAATTCGGTGGAATTTCTCGCTTGCGTTATAATGTCTTTGCTCGCTCGGACATTCAACTCAACTTCCGCTTTTTGCTTTGCCTCTAATGCAAAATGGTCTTGTGCCCGATATTTATTGAAAATGCCGTTTTTCTCGTCGTAAATTTCTGCGGTTTCGGGGTAGAGTTCGTGTGAGAGAATTTTTATAGGAGGAAATTTTATAAAAAGCGTATCACTGCGGGTAGAATCGATAACGATTTCCTTAC
>BNUP01000050.1 GCA_025997455.1 Fibrobacterales bacterium
GTCTTCATTGCATAGTCGAAGGATATTAAAGTGCGGGGCATAACGGGGGAAGGTAGAAAAGTGGGGTGTGGGGTGTAGCGTGTAGGGTGTGGAGAACTCGGCGTTGCAAGAGTTGAAAGTGTAAAATGAAAAGTGTAAAGTTATTATTCTCTACTCTCCACTCTCCACACCCCACCCCACCCCATTTTCTACATTCCCAAAATGAGATACGGAATATTGAATTTTACAACCGAACCAGATGTGGAACGCACCGTTATTGACAATGAGCCGATACAATGCTTTAATGCGATAAATGAAAACGATTTGCCGAACAGCATTGCCGAACTTGAAGCCTGTATGGTGTGGTATAAACTGAAAGTTACCAAAACTACGATAGACCGCCTGAAAAATTGCAAAGTCATAGTTTGTGTTAGTGTTGGATTCAACAATGTAAATATTGAATACGCAGGTTCTGCTGGAATAGCCGTTGTAAATGTTCCAGATTACGGAACTAATGATGTTGCCGACCACGCATTTGCATTGCTTTTGGCACAGTGCAGAAAAATAACGACTTACAATACAAAATTAAAAGAGAATGTTGTATCGAATTGGGATGTGGCGCAAGGCGGAGAAATCAGGAGATTAACGGGTGCAAAAATAGGTATAGTGGGACTTGGCAGAATAGGAACGGCGGTTGCAATGCGTGCGAAAGCATTTGGGATGGATGTGTCTTTCTACGACCCGTATAAACCTGACGGCTACGATAAATCCTTAAACATCAGGCGATTTGGGAACTTAAAATCTATATTTGCCGACAGCGATTATATAAGCATACACACACCGCTCACAGCCGAAACACACCATATTATAGACGAAAAAATTTTATCCGTTGCCAAACCCGGTATAACCATAATCAACACTGCACGGGGCGGAGTTGTAGATTTAGATTCCATTTACAGAGGTCTTAAAAGCGATGTAATTAAAGCATTTGCCGCCGATGTTTTGGAAGTTGAACCGCCAAATAAAGTTCGCCCATGTCGCTTAGTAGGCACTGACGACCTCTTAGCGAGTTCTTCAGAGTCTACTAAAGTAATCTCCGAAGATACCGCTTTAATCAAAGCATTTTATGAAAAAGAGCCTTGGATTGACGGACGGGTGATTCTCACGCCCCACGCGGCGTATTACTCTGTGGAAGGTGAACGGGAGATACGGGAGAAAGCGGCAAAGCAGATGCTCAATGCGGTTAATGGTATTCCGCTCAGGAATTGTGTGAATAAGGAATTTTTGAGAAATGAAAGAAGTCCGGTTGCGTAAAATAATCTCAGAAGAACTCTCCCAAACTTTATCTCATAAAATAAGGAGTTCTTCTGAGACGACGGCGAACTGCTTAAATTTACATAAAAATACTGTTCGCCAATGTCGCTTAGTAGGTTCTGACGACCTCTTAACGAGTTCTTCAGAACCTACTAAACTTTGCAGTTGCAATCTATTTTTGTTTGCAATAATTGCAATTTTTTCTGCCTGCTCAAACGACCTGTATATTGAAACTGCGCCACATCCGATTTCTGTAAATGCCGCTTTTTATCGAGATAATGACACACTCAAAACTCCTCGCTTGGCAGACACAATTTCCACCGAAACGGCACTCGTATTTTTTGCAAAAATCACTCCCACGCCTTCAGCATTGCAAAATTATTTTTGGACTATAGGCACTCAAAAATATCCGAATTTACAACGGAAAATAATTTTTGATTCAGTCGGCTTTTACCCTGCGAAATTCTATGCAGTTGATGTTTTGGGCGATACTCTGGTTACCGAGATGTCAGTCCGCGTTTCAAAAAAACCAACTTGCGAAAATATAATTTTGCAAGAAAGTTATGAGCAACCGCTTTTTGAGTGGAATTGCCAAAGTGAAGAAAAAATTTATTATTCATTTAAGTTAAAAAATAAAAGTGCCGTGTTATTGGATACGGTATTGTTGAATAATTCCCTGCTGCTCAATGCTCCGCTTCCCGTTGACTATTGGGAAGTTCATTTAACTGCAACAAATTCATACGATTTTACCGCAAAATTAGATAGCATTTGGGAGGCAAAATGAAATTGAAAATTATATTATCAATTGCAATTATAAGTTTATTCTCCTGTTCAACGGATAAATTTAACGAAAAAAATCAACCTGAAATTTTCCTTGACGGCATTTATTACCAAATTCAAAAAAACACAACCACCTATCTTGACCCGATAATTTTTCTAAGTCAAGGTGATGAAGAAATATTTGTGTATGAGGAAATTGCAGATGAAATTTTTCAAAATTATTTTTGGGTAATAGACGGCGACACTCTGCGGAATTACAATACCAAAATCAAAGGTTATGGCGAAAAAGATGTGGAATTTGTCGTAGTGGATATATATGGCGATACACAGAGTGCATCTTTAACTATTTCAATTGACGATTGCGTATTTTTTGATAGATTGTGTAATAATTAAAAGAGGGATGGTTTTGAAAAAAATAATTTTTGTGTTAATCTGCGCTTGTTCAATTTATGCAGCACCGTTGTTTATGCTCCCGCTCGAAAGCGATGCGGATTCAAATTTAACCGTGCTCTGGGAAAATTCCGTTTTGCAATTATTCAAAGAGGCAGACTTTGAACCTAAGAAAATTGACCCTGCAAATTTTTCCGATTGCACGGATATAGAATGCGTAATTTCAAAATCGCGGGCACTCGGTGCACAGGGACTTTTTCGCGGTCGCATTAAAACCGAAGACGATTCCATAAGCGTTCGTTTTCATATCGATTGGCTCGCAGGTAATTCCACCCCGCAAAGCGAAGTTCAAGGTAAATTTCCGATAACTTGGAACGAAGTATTAAATTCAGGGAACCTGCAAAAAATAGTTTCTAACATTACGGGAAAATTTTTGGGTAATTCAAACTCCGCCCTCGTAAATAACTCAAAAGAAACTATAATCAGCGTTGAAACAAACCCCGAAAATGCAGTTGTTATGCTGAACGGCACCGCGATATGCAAATCTCCGTGCAACTTTTCCTCACCTGCAACCGACACAGCGGAAATCTCCGCTTATCACGACACAAACGATAATTTATGGGCAGAAAAAACCGTTCTCAAAATCGGCTCACAAGACACAGCAAAAATCTATCTCTCGCTCAAGCGGTCATTTGCGAATACGGAAATTCGCTCTAATCCGAGCAATGCAAAAATTTTCAACGCAGGAATTATAGATGTTCGTTCAAAGTCAATAGGCAAAACTCCATTCATCTTAACAGGCGAACCTGGAGAAAATCAAATTCGCATTTTTAGCGAAGGCTACCGTGATACATTGCTAAATGTAAAAATTGATGCTTTGGAAAAACAGGTGATTTTCGTTCAACTCACGCCCATAACCGACCCGCAGGAACTCGCCAACCAAAATTCCGTTATTAAAAGTATGAAAAAGCGAAATATAGGACTTGGGTTAATTGGCGGCTCGGTAGGAACTTTAATTGCAGGAACAGCATTATGCATTTTTGCAAGAGACGATTATACCAAAGCCCGCGACTTAAAAGACGAATTATCTTACCCGTCTCTAAATGGCGATAATTTTAACTCAAAGGTAGATGAAAATCACAAGGCAATTCGCAGAGGAAATGCAAAAACCGCATTTGGCGGCGGTTTAATAGGCTTCTCGCTCTTACTCGCGGGAGTCGGCTTTGCAATGAGTTTTTAGGTTAATTAGTTAAAAATTGCAAGTGCCGAAGGTGATATTTTAGCAATTTTTAGAAGTTCCCTTGTTTCGGTTTTTCTTCAACCAATTTCACAAATTCACCGACCTCTCTAAACTCTCTATAAACCGAGGCAAATCGCACATAAGCCACAGGATCTACTTTGGAAAGTTCCTGCATAATGAGAGTTCCTATTACATCGTAAGAAACCTCGCTTTTTTCAAGTGCAACGAGCAAATTTTCAACATCGCTCACTATCTCGTTAATTTTATCATCGCTTATAGGTCGCTTGGCACACGCTTTTTCAATACCCGTTCTCAACTTTTCGCGGCTATACGCCTCACGACGACCGCCTCTTTTCACAACCGAAAATACTGCCTTTTCAACATATTCATAAGTGGTAAAACGGTTTCCGCATTTTAAGCATTCGCGCCTCCGCCTAACGGAATCGCCGCTCATTCTCGTATCTATAACTTTGTCATCATCTTCTTTACAATGCGGGCATTTCATAAACTACCATTCCAAGTATGGTAATTTATTTGCAACTTCTTCTATTTTATTTTTATTTGCCAAAAGCACACTTCGTGCGTGCCACGAACCGTCTAAAAATTGCCCTCGTGCTCCGTCTGCGAGTTTCAAAGGGAAAACCTTAGTGCCAAATTCCACATTCAAATCTTTAACGCTCAGCGAAAATTTTTCTGCCGAATTGCCTTCAATCCAACTTAAAATTTCCTCCGCAACCTCGTGCGAAACAGCAAAGCAGGGAATGCCTATGGAAACGCAATTTCCAAAAAATATTTCGCTATAACTTTCGGCGATAATCGCTTTAATTCCCCAACGCAACAAAGCCTGCGGTGCGTGCTCCCTGCTCGACCCGCATCCAAAATTCCTGTTTGAAACCAAAATTCCCGCACCCTTGTATCTATGGTCGCGGAACGGGTGAGTTTCGCCTTGTTTGCGGAGTCCCTCAATATCGTCTTCAAAAGCGTGCTCGCCAAGTCCGTCAAAAGTTACGCTTTTCAAAAATCGTGCGGGGATTATTCTATCGGTATCAATATCGTTGCCTCGCACAGGCACGCCTCTTTCGGCAATTTTTTCAATTGTTCGCATAATGGGGAATATAGAAAGTTTGGGGTATGGGGTGTGGCGTGTGGGGTGTGGAGAACTCGGCGGTGCAGAAGTTGAAAGTGAAAAGAGTAAAGTGAAAAGTTGAAAGTGGGGAACTCGGGCGGTGCAGGCAGGGAGATGGGAGAAGGGTATTCGTCATTTCCGCTTGCAACGCGGAGGTTACACTATTTCGGCACAACGGCGGCGAATGTCCATTTGGAGTTATTAACAAAATCGGCAATAAACGACTCTATAAAATCAGGTTGAATTTTTAGAATTTCCTGCTCGGAGACAGCGGTATCTATGGGATGTCCGTAACGGAGAATTTGGTTGGCGAGACTGCTTTGACGAGACGAAAGGCTGTCTTGCGAAAGTTTATATGAGCCGATTATGCTCTGTTTTGCTCTTTCGAGTTCACCTTTGGAAAAGCCGTTTTTGAGGAATTTTTGCATCTCTTTTTGAACGAGGTCGCGAACTTTTTGAAGATTTGCGGGTTCAGTTGCAAACGAAATTTGAAATAATGAGGACAATTTGCGAATATCTTTTTTTTCTGTCGGGATAGTGCGGAGGGAGTTTTCAAGCGATGAGTTTATAAAATAAACCAACCCGTATTTTTCCCTGATGTTTTGAAAGAGTCGGCTTGTGAAACCGTCCCCGAAAATATGATTGAAAATTTGCAATGCTCTTGCCTCTTGCGTGCTTAATCCCTGACGAAATGCACCGAGAACAACCGTGCTTTGAGAGAAGTGTCGTTTTAGAAATTTGTCTTGCTGAACTCCATCGCATATTTTAATTTCAAAAGGCACGGTCGAGGGCGTATGGCAAATTGAAGGTAAAAATTCCGAGCAGTATTTAACCACATCTTTATGTTCCGCATTTCCCGCAACGCATATAAAAATAGACAAGTCGTTCAAAATCATTTTATGATGTTTTTTTATTTGCGAAAGTTCCAAGTTTTCAACCGATTTTATTGTGCCTGCAATAGGCAGAGCAAAACCGCTGCCCTTAAAATGCTCCTTGTGAAACAGATCATCTACAATATCTTCGGGATTGTCGTCGGCGGCACGAATTTCCTCCAGAATTACGCTTTTTTCTTTTTCAAAATCCGCGTGCGATAACTTGGGATTGCAAACCAAATCCGTTAAAACCGAGATGGCGGTTTTCAAATGCTCTTTTGCAATTTTCACATAAAAACAAGTGACCTCGCGTGAGGTGTAAGCGTTCAAACTTCCGCCCAAATCCTCTATTTCGCTTGCAAGTTTGAACGCCGAACGATTTTTTGTACCCTTAAAAACCAAATGCTCATAAAAATGGCATAAGCCGTTGCTCTGCGGATTTTCCGCTCCCGACCCGACAGGTAGCCACAGCCCCACGGAAACCGAAGATGAATTTGGCACTTTATCCGTTGCTATTGTGCAGCCGTTTGGCAGAGTGGTAATGTTATTATTCATATAATGATTTTTTCAAATTTTTAACTTCTAAGTTAAACTGCATTTCGTCTTTTATCTTTTTTTCCACTAATTTGCAGGCGTGTAAAACCGTTGCGTGATTTCTGTTGAAATATTTTCCTATGCGGGATGAACTCTGGTCTAATATACTGCGAATTAGAAACATAGCGATTTGCCGTGCTTGAACCGCCTCTTTGCTCCCGCGACCTTTGAGTTTTAGAATATCGACTGCGATTCCGTATTTTTGCGATATGGTTTTGATTATGGCATCTGCCGAGAGCGAGCGGTGCGAATTTCCGAAATGCTCTTCCAAAACTTCAATTGCCATATCCATATTTATGTTGCGGTTGCTATGCCGAACTCTAAAACTTAAATTATTAACAATGCCTTCCAAATCGTTCACCGAGCCGCTTGTGCGTTCTGCGAGATAATTCAAAATTCCCTCTTCTAAATTCAAACTTATTATATCGAATTTTTTACGGAGAATTGCCACTCTGTCTGCATAAGACGGGGATTCAATCTGTATCACCAAGCCGCCCATAAGCCGTGAGCGCAGGGATTCGTTTAGGTTTTCAATGCTTGAAATGGGGGATTGAGATGCGACGATTATAGGTTTTCCCGCGAGGAGTTGGTGGTTGAAAATCTGTAAAAGTTCCTGTTGCGAGGCTATTTTTCCCTCTATATTTTGCAAGTCGTCTAATATAAACAGGTCGGCGGAGCGGTATTTGGCAGCCATTTCGTCCATTATATTTGCATCTTCTTTGCGCTGCAACAGGTTTTTGGAAAATTCGCCGTAAAATTCCCCTGCGGTTATGCAAAGGACTTTTAAGTTTGCATTTTTGGTTTTGAATGCGGAGGCGGTAGCGTGCAGAAGGTGCGTTTTTCCAAGTCCGGTTGCACCCACCAATACTAAGGGGTTGCCCATTCCGTTTTCCCCTTGCGACACGGCATTGCACGCCGCAAGGGCGAGTTGCCATTGCTCTCCTGCGGCAAAGGTATCAAATCGGTATTGGGGAGACAAGTCCATAAGTAGGCTCGGTAAGGTAGAAAATTGGGGTGTGGGGAGTGTAAAGTTGAAAGTGTAAAGTTGAAAGTTATTATTCTCTACTCTTTACTCTTTACTCTATACACTCTTCTCTCTACTCTCTTCTCTTTTCACTTTCAACTTTTGCACCGCCGAATTCCCCACACCCTACACCCCATACCCCAACTTTCTACCTTCCCCTGTACCTAATGAAAATCATCCTTTCGTCGTTGCTGTTGTTTTTTGCGGTAAATTCATATTCGGCTTATCCTTTCGTGGGCGAGACCCTCGATTACGAGATCAGTTGGGGGTTCATCACCGCAGGTAATGCACGGATGTTGGTGAAAAAATCAGGCGAAAATAAACTCGACATAATCACGCGAGCGTGGAATAACGGAGCGTTTGAAAGCATTTACCCCGTTAATGACTCGGTATATTCAAGTGTGAGTGCGGATAGTTTGTTACCGAAAAAGTTCATTCAAAAGTTAAGCGAAGGGTCATACAGGCGAACCGCTCAAACAATTTACGATTTCAAAAATAATAAAGCATTTATAAAGGACACCGCAAATAAACCGAGCAAAAATTTTAAGACGGCGGTAGATACGGTTGTGGCGTTGGAAGGCGACGAACGGTGCATTCTCTCGGCTTTTTATTTGGCTCGCACTCTCAAATTTGAACCCGGTGATACGGCATATTTCAACGCGATAGGCGGAGTAAAAAGGTATAAATTAAAAGTGATTTGCCATAAGAGAGAAACCATAAAAACCGAACTCGGCAAAAAAAACACCCTTGTGATAGAACCTGTAATTCAAGGGGACGGACTTTTCAAAGCAAAGGGAAAATTGACAATTTGGCTAACCGATGATGACGAGCGATTGCCAGTTCTTATGAAAAGCGAAATTGCGGTCGGGTCAATAAAAGCGGAGTTGATTAAAGTCAGTCGTGATGGCGGAAATTTGGAGAGTAAAAATGTCGAATAAAGAGGTGGGTATAAAAAAAATGTTCGACGGTATTCATAAGAGATATGATTTGTTAAATCACTTGATGAGTGCGGGACGGGATATTGCGTGGCGAAAAAAATGTTGTAAAAAATTGCTTAAATACAGCGGCGGCGTTGGCAAAAATGCGGTTGTTCTCGATTTGTGCGGAGGAACGGGAGACTTTTCTTTGGCATATAAAAAAATATTGGGTAATCCGAAGTTGTGCCTTGTAGGCGATTTTTCCGATAAAATGCTTTTGGAATCCGTGCAAAAAAACGCGGGCACTCCCGTTCAAATGGATGCGACAAATATTCCGCTTTCGGATAATTCCGTAGATTTTATTTTGAACGGTTTTGGTATGCGAAACATTCCTAATTTGGATGCCGCTTTCGCAGAGGCATTTCGAGTTTTGAAGGTCGGCGGAATTTTTATCACTCTGGAATTTTTTAAGCCGAGTTCTACAATATCAAAATTATTTTATGAAAAAATTGCACCTTTTGCAATTCCGTTTGCGGGGATGATCTTGAGTAAGCACAACGCATACAGATACTTGGTTTTGTCTATTCTCAACTTTTTAACACCAAAAGAATACGCAATAAAAGCCCGCTCCTTCGGTTTCAAAACTCGGTGCGTTAAAGCATTCGACGGCGGTTTATCTTATATGGTTATGGCGGAGAAGGCGGAATATGCCGGATAAACAACGCGCTCCGCGAAACAGAACTCTAATGCTCACGCAAGGAGAAAGTGAGGCGTATAAATCGGGGTTAGTTTATGCCGATGAAAAAATTTTAACCGTAAAAAAAATAAATAATAAAACGATTTGCGGAGACTTGTTTAAAATTTTAGATAACTTACCTAAAAATTTTGCAGACTTGTTGATAATTGACCCGCCTTACAATTTGAATAAAAATTTTGACGGATTTAAATTTTTGCAAACAGAAGATAATAACTATATGGAATATTTGGAAAGTTGGTTTCCGCGTGTTATGGAGTGCTTAAGTCCAAGCGGTTCGGTATATCTCTGCGGAGATTGGAAATGCAGTGCGTGTTTATATTTAATTATGAAGAAATATGCAAAAATTAGAAACAGAATAATTTGGCAAAGGGAAAAAGGTCGCGGTGCAAAAGCGAATTGGAAAAATTCCTGTGAAGATATATGGTTTGGAACAAAAAGTGATGATTACTATTTTGATGTTGAATCGATAAAACAAAAGAGAAAGGTGATTGCTCCATACAAAGAAAACGGAAAACCAAAGGATTGGGAAGAAACCGAAAATGGAAATTTTCGTCTCACATATCCGAGCAATTTTTGGGATGATATTTCTATTCCATATTGGTCTATGCCCGAAAATACAGATCACCCTACGCAAAAACCTGAAAAATTGATTGCAAAGTTAATTTTGGCTTCCTGCCCCGAAAGCGGTATTGTTTTTGATCCATTTTTGGGCAGCGGAACAACTTCAGTTGTGGCAAAAAAATTGGGTAGAAACTATTGTGGAGTGGAAATGAGCGAAGAATATTGCTGTTTGGCAGAAAAGCGACTTCACCTTGCAGATTTTGATAAAACAATTCAAGGTTATTCAAATGGAGTTTTTTGGGAAAGAAACACTGCGAATTTGCAGATGGCAGAAAATAAAAAATATAAGTACGAAACTGAAAATCAAGATTTATTATTTCGGTAAAGTGAGAAAATTTTGGGAAGAGCAGGAGCGTTAAGATAAATGAAAACAATTTTACTCGGCATAACAGGTGCATCGGGAATGATTTACGCAAAGGGGTTTTTGGAACTCGCTAAAAACAGCGGCATTGCGGTTGAGGCAGTTGTAACGAAAGTTGGGGAATTGGTTTTGCGGCACGAAAAATGCGAAAACATTTTGAAACTTTGCAAAAAAGTGTATGCGATTGACGATTTTTTTGCACCTCCCGCGAGTGGAAATTCTGCATTTGCAGGAAAGGGGGAGGGCGAAGGAAATGGGGGGAGGTTAAGCAATGCTGATAAAGCATTGCGAAACGAGGGGGGATATATAGGAATGGTTGTTTTGCCCTGCTCTATGGGAACGCTTGGGAGAATTGCCGCAGGGACAAGTGATAACCTTTTGGTTAGAGCCGCCGATGTGAGTTTAAAAGAGAATCGCACATTGGTGCTTGTGCCGAGAGAAATGCCGCTAAACGAAATTCACTTGGAGAATATGTTAAAGTTAAAAAGAGCAGGTGCAGTTATTTTGCCCGCGAGTCCGCATTTTTACAACGAACCGAAGACCATAGAGGACTTAGCGGATACGGTTGCCGACAGAGTGCTTTCGATTTTTTCAAAAAACTTCTAATTTCTACAAAAAATGGCTACAAATAAAGGAAACCTCTAAAAACTCTCTTTGTAACACAATTCCACAGATTTGAGTTTTTAGAGACGACTGCGATACTGCGAGCATTCGCCACAGGATGACATTATCACCATAAAAACGCAGTTCGCCTATGTCGCTTAGTAGTCTCTGGCGACCTCTTAAAGCCTACTATAATAAAGTTTTTCGGTATTTGTAAAAAACTTTGTCGCACTTGCGAAAAAAAATATATATTAGTATAGCACACCCTATTATGGAGATTCCCTGATGCTACGAAAATCAGCCCTTTTTCTGTTCCTTGCGCTTGCAACTGTCGCAATGGCGCAACGCCCAAGTCGGTTAGTCGTCTATAAATTCTTTGACGAGCAATATCGAACCGGAGGCTTTGATTACTCTTACGGAGGCAAAGGTTCAGCCGCAGCAATAGACAAATCGCAGGGTTTCAAATCGAATACTTCTATCAAAATCACCTTAGACCCAAACGATTATTCGGGTTCTTCAATATGCTTATATAATGAGTCATTTGATTTCAGCAAATACCTTTTAGACGGCGCAATTGAATTTGATATTAAAGGTGCGGTAGGCGGAGAGCAGGCTGTTTTCGGCTTAATCGATGAGGAGGCGAGCGACCAAAAGAAAACGCAGGTCAAACTCTCCCTAAATAAATATGTGCAAATAACAAAAGATTGGCAACATGTAAAAATTCCCCTTACGGATTTCCCCGACAGAGGACTTTATTGGGATCAAACCAAAAAAACCGAACTTCCTGCCCGCATTGACTGGGACAAAATTGCAGAATTTCGCGTTTCAATAGATAAAGGCACAAATCCCAAAGGCTTTCAGGTGTGGATAGATAATGTGGAAATTGTGAAAGGTTCGGTACCGGTTGCCAAACCCAAAGCAAAAGTCGTTTATTGGGACGAAAAAGAAGAAACTATTGACGGACCAAAAGATGCCGCTAAACTCGACGGCAAAGCAAAAGCCCTTCCAAACGGCGTATTCTACAGCGACAATTTGCAGGGATTCGGTTATGTATATGGCGGATTAACCGCATACAAAGAACAGCCGAGCAAAACTCCGGGCAATGCGAGTGTTATCGCGCTTTATATGGACGACAACGACTATTCTGGCATAACCTTATCGCTTGGCGAGGGTAAATTTGTAGACCTCTCAAAAGTTCGCGATAAAGGCGGAATTTACTTCTGGGTTAAGGGTGCGCAAGGCGGCGAAAAGGTGTATTTCGGTATACTCGATAACCAAGGCGGCGACATTAAATCGCAGACAAAAACCAACTTGCAGGATTGGGTTGTGAGCCAAAGCATAACGAAAGACTGGAAATTGGTAAAAATTCCGTTGAAAAAACTTCCCGATGCGGGCAAGGCGTGGGATGCCTCAAAGCAGGCTGAAGTTACCAAAAATATTCAGTGGAACAAAATTCAAGAAATTCGTTTCTCGGTCGGCAAAGCGGATAACAAACGCGACGGTCGTGCCAATGACCCCGTAACCGTATATGTGGATCAGATTACATTTACCGAAAATATTGATTGGATAGATCCGGATTTGAAATGGGATACATTCAAAAGTTCCGCTCCCGATTTTGTGATTCACGATTTTGAGAATAAGCCCGTTTATGAGGGTTCGCAGGGTCCAAAATCCAAACTCAAATTCAAAGTTGGTCCCAGCAAATTAGACGGCAATGCTTTGGTTGTGGAAGATTACCTTATGAATGATTGGGTTGATGTGGTGTTCGACTTTGAAAAGCAGAAAGCACCAAAGGAACTTAACGACTGGACAAAGCATTGGGCTTTGCAGTTCGATGTTTACACCGATAAAGCATGGCAGGGAATAACCGTTCAACTCGGTGATAAAGGGCGCGAGATTTTCGTCAGTTCAACGGGTGCATCGAAGGGTCGCCACACCTTGTTTGTTCCGTTGCGTTCTTTTGTGAAATTTCCCTACTATCAACCTCCTGAGGCAATTCAGAACGGCGTTCTCGACCTCGACGGAATTAAGGTTTTGGACTTTAAGCCGAGCGGTGAAGGAACTGAGGGAAGTTTCCAAATTGATAATGTGAAACTCACAAACCTGCGCGAACTTCCTCGCCCGAAAGTGCCAGAAATTGCGGACTTAACGATTACAGGCGACTTGAATAAGGTTGTAACAGCCAAAATTTCCGACGAGATTTATGGTATAAACGCGGCTTTGTGGGACGGTGATTTAACCAAAAAAGAAACGATAGAGCAGGTTAAAAAAATCAATCACGGCGTAGTTCGCTACCCCGGCGGTTTGCGTGCCGATGACGATCATTGGAAAACCATTTTAGAAAACAAGGACTGGATGATAGATACCGATGAGTTCTTGGAGTGGTGCAAGCAAACAGGCACAAAACCGATGTTCACCGTGAATTTCGGCACAGGAACGGTGGAAGAGGCGGCGGAATGGGTTAAGTATGTGAACATTACCAAAAAAGCAGGCGTTCGCGATTGGGAACTCGGCAATGAACTTTACGGCGATTGGCACGCTCAATATGCGAAATACGGTGCAGATAAAGGACACGCCTACGGAAAACGCGCGGTTGAGTTCATTAAGGCGATGAAGGCGGTTGATCCCACCATTAAAATCGGTGTGCTCGGTGTTTTGGACGGTGAATGGAACGAAAATGTTCTCAAATATACCGCAGACATTGCAGATGCTCTTATAGTTCATCACTATCCGCAACACTTCGGTGAAGAAAACGACTTTGCACTTTTAGCCGCTCCGCAGAGTTTGGAAGGCATTTTTGCACGAGTTCGCGAAACCATAAAGAAGTTGTCTAAAAAGGACTTGGAAATTTGGCTCACGGAATGGAATTCGGTTGATTTTAACCCCGGCAAGCAGTCAATTTCTTTGATTAATGGTTTATTCGTTGCTGATTATCTCGGTATGCTCGCAAAGTTGAATGTGGGTTCGGCTCAATATTGGGACATTCACAACGATGTCACGCCTGAAGGCGGCGATTACGGCTATCTCTCGCGTTCCTACGATGAGGAAATCGGCGGAAACAAACCGAGACCTTCTTACTATGCTTTCCAAATGGCAAGCGATGGTATTCGCGGAAAGTTGGTTGAGAGCAACAGTGAAAACACCGATTTATCCACCTACTTGGCGGTAAATGGCAAAAAGAAGTCGTTGCTTGTTGTGAATAAAAACCCCTACACCGCATTCAAGGGAACGCTGAAAATCCCCGGCTTTGCAGGAAAAGCGGCTGTTGAAGTATTGACTGCTCCAAAAGGTCAATCGGCAGGCAAAGTCTTTAAGATTGATGCTCCAAAGGCATCTTCACAAACCTTGAAGGAAGGCTCGCAGGTAATATTCCCCGCACATTCGGTAACACTGATTAAGATTGAGTAAAAACTCCT
>BNUP01000051.1 GCA_025997455.1 Fibrobacterales bacterium
AGGCGTTTCTGGCGGTTATACGCTTGCTAAAAATCCAAATCAAATTATTGTGGGCGATGTTCTCCGCGTGCTCGAAGGCGATATGCTCGTGCTCGACCCTCCCTTAGACGCCGTTTTGCAAACTAAATTTCACAATTGCATTCGTGCCGCAGTTTTTGACAAGATAAACGAGAAAATTTCAGAAGTGATAGACAAGAAGACTCTCGCCTCGCTCGTCGGGATTAACGAGACCGATGAGTATATGTATTTTATTTAAGTAGCCATTCCTTCGTTTAGATTCCCGCCTTCGCGGGAATGACGGGGGAGGTTATAGCGGGCAGAACCCCCCAAAAAACTAAACCTTAAATTTCTCAATGGTCTTTTTCATTCCGATTGAAATTTTCGATAAATCAATCGCAAACTGCTCCACCTTTGCCGCATCCGTCGCACTGTCTTTTGCAACCTGCGAAACCGAAACCACATTTTGCGAAACATTGGTCGCGCCTTTAGCCGCCTCACCCGCGTTCCGTGCCACATCGTTTGCGCCTTTGGCAACTTCGTTTATAGCCATTGAAACTCGTCTTGCGCCAATGCCCGCCTGATCCACATTCTTTGCAATTTCGTTGTTTGCCCTCGTTTGCTCATCCGTGTTTGTCATAATTAAACCAACGGAATGATTTATCTCTTCAATGGTTCGAGTAACCGAGTTTATAACACCGAGTGCATTGGATACGCCTTTTTGAACGCTTGATATTTTCTCTGCAATATTGTCCGCGCTCACCGAACTCTGATTTGCCAACTCTTTAATTTCACCTGCAACCACGGCAAAACCCTTACCTGCCTCTCCCGCACTTGCCGCCTCAATGGTTGCATTCAATGCGAGAAGATTAGTTTTATCCGCGATTTTTTTGATGACATCGGTAACCTCTTCAATTTCCGTTGTCGATAATTTAAGATTTTCCATACTTGCACTTTCGTTTTCGGTTTTTATGCTCGCAACCTGCGCCGTATGTTTTACCTCGGCTATTGCATTTGCAATTTTTGTCGCCGCTCCCGAAATTACCTTTAATGTGCCGGAAATATTGTCCATATTCACGGTCATCTCTTCTGCGGCACTCGCCACTTCGTTGGCATTTGCACTTGCTTCCTCAGCACCGCTTGCCATTGCATTTATATTAACTGCCATCTGTTCGGTTGTGCTCGCTACGGTGTTGCTCTGATTAACGGTTTCTTCCGAACCGCCCGCAAGACGGATACTCGCATCTGTCAAATGTTTTGATGAATCCGCAAGGGTTTCGCTGTCGTTATGAACATTCTTTATGAAATTGTGCAGAATTTCAATTAAAGAATTGAAACTGCGGCTTATGTCTCCAACTTCGTCTTTGCCGCTTGCATTTAAGCGGAGGGTTAAATCGCCCTTCTCTATTTTGTCGAATACTTTCACTGCAATTTTAAGAGGTTTTAGCATTATGTTAGACACAATAAAAATCAACAAGCCGGAACCGAGCAAAAGAATAATTGCGAGAGTCCCAATATTCCTCATAAGCACTATGAGTGAGTTATCCAAATTGTCCTTAATTTGATTAGCCACAGATTCCAATTCTTTTTTCGGCATTGAAACGCCAATCACCCAATCCCAAGGTGCATAATAAACCTCAGCCGACACCAAAGGATACTCCTCACCTTTCCCGGTTCTGTAATTCACCTGCACTATGCCAATGGAATCCTCAGGCAGCGCCAAAGCAAAATCCACCAACTGCTCCATATATCTTTCGCCTTTTGAATTTGCCTCATCTATCACCATTTTTCCGTCTCTAATTCCGTTCATCGAAATTGTAAATAAACCGCGCTGTGTTCCTTTTGCACCGATTGCATAAACTTTTCCCGATTTACCGTAACGAACATCGCGTAACTGATTTATAAATTCCGCCATATCTTGCGGTAAAGACCCGGCAAACAGCATTCCCACAACCTTTCCGCCTTCAATAACGGGCTTGTAAACCGCATTAACCCAAGTTCCGAGAACATTAGCCCTGCCCTCGTATATTTTACCCGAAAGCACGGTTTTTATAATTTGATTGGGCGATCCATCGGCGGTAGTCGCAGATATATCGGTATTAACCGCTCGTTTTCCCCCGTTTATAATACTTGTTTGAATGCGTTTCATTGTTCCCTTATCGTCCATTCTCTTAAAAATTGTGGTATACACATTTTGAATTTTTGTGACATCATCTACCAAGGGCTGGCGGGTTGCACTATCTGAATTTATGGGTGCGTTCCAATTTACTCCCCCTGCTCTCGCAATTGAACTTTCCAAAAAGTCAATGCTCGAATGTAAGATGTCGTTAAGTTCATTATCATAAATTTTTACCGCGTTCAGCGAACTTCGGGCTATTGTTTGCATATTCTCGTAAGACATTCGTTCGATTTCATCTGCGCTCTTTTGAACGATAATTTCCGTTTCTCCTTCAAAACGGTAGAGCATAAAGATAGTTACGGCAAGCACGAGTATCACCGAGGCGATAGACATTACCGTCACCTTAAACGATAGGGAATGGAGAGTTTTCATAAGGAGGGAAGGTAGAAAAGAGTTGATAGTGTAAAGTTGAAAGTGTAAAGTGGGGGGATGGGATTGTAGGGGCGGCATTTATGCCGCCCAAAAATCGTGTGTGTTCGCCCTTTTGCTTTTGCCATTGCAGGCGGCGGGATGAGGGGGTAGCGGAAAACGCACCCGACATTTCGATTGCGTTCAAGTGACCGTGTCGGGCGCGGTTGGAGCGAGGGGGAGGCTTCCCCCACAAAAAAATCAGTCAGTTTTGGGAGCGGGGAGCGTCTAAGGGTGTATGGAAGA
Organism: Fibrobacterales bacterium; assembly: GCA_025997455.1. Taxonomy (GTDB): domain Bacteria; phylum Fibrobacterota; class Fibrobacteria; order Fibrobacterales; family Fibrobacteraceae; genus BNUP01. Next base: position 2,831 of record BNUP01000051.1, read on the forward strand.
GAAATTACCGCTTTGGATGCTTGCACTAAAGGCAAATCCCGAATCTTTTGGGGTGATGCCCGCCGATTTTGTGTCGAGTTCAGTTACTTGGCAAGATGCGGAGAAGGCGGAGAAAATCGTTCAAAAATCCAAATCTGAACGGCAAACGCTAAAGTATGTGACGCTCGGCGAGTTATGTGCGGGTGTTCAATTTTTGGAGGGCTTGGCGACCGCGTTTTATTTTTGGAAAAAGAATGAGGGTGAGAAAATTTTTTTGAGAGGCGGGGAATTTTCGGTTGAACTTGCAAAGGCGATTTTTGTACGAAGTGAGGAGAGGTGGGTCTCGGCTTGCGAAAAATTCGGGGATAAAAATTATTTTGAAAAGTGTTTGAAGGAGTTGGAAGATCAGGGGTTCGCCACCGATACCGTCGCTGCCGAAGGAAATTTGTTGAGCGGAGAATCGTGGCAAATTTTATATAAAACGGTGTTGTTGCTCGCAGAGGAATACTTGCAAACAAAGGGCGATTTGCCGATTATAGATTGCGATTCTGCACTTGCAAAAACGGATGAAAATTTTTCTCTCGTTCCCGTAAAAGTTGTTCCCTGTTCAAGTGATTTTTTGGCGGTCGGCTCGGAATTTTTTAACTTTTTGTGTAAAAATTTTCCATGCAATAATTCGGTTTATGAATTGCAGCAATTTCTCTCAAAAATTTATGATGAATATATTTGTGAAAATTTAGATTGGCTGCACAGAGCCGTTATTTCGGGGACTTTGCCGTATCCGAATTTTATGGGCACGGGTATAATGGAGGCGAATAAACTCGGTGCATATAAAGATAAAAAAATATACCTAAATCATCGCCTTGCACTTAATGCTCTGCACTCTCCGCACGGCAGGTTTCTTTTGTTGATGACGATGCTCCACGAATACGGGCATTTTTTAGACGATATATTGTGTGAGCACGCGGGTATTTCCCGTGATAGTGAGGGGGAAGAGGGAAGTTGTTTTGCAAATAAATTTTTAGAATATGCCTCTGCAAATTTATACGACACGGATTTTCCCTTTGCCGATTTCAACGCACCCGACCCCGAAGGCGATGACCAAAGATTTTCTCTTTCAATTTCCGACTTCACTTATGAACAGAGAAAAGCGGTTTGCAGTTATTTTGAATTTAGTGAAAATTTGGAGAACGGAACACTAACGATTCCGAACGGTGATATTGTTGATGATGCGGAGTTTTTTGGTTGGCAAAATGCATCTAATTTTATCAGTTCTACGCATCAAAATCTCACTAAGGCGGGTGCAAAATTTGCCGAAATAAAATGGACAACAGAACTGAATGACGGAAGTATATGGTGTGATTTTCCTTCCGAAGATGATTTGGAAGTAGCCGTTGCAAATATGGGTTTGTTTTTTGGATTGGGGAGAGAGAAAAATGAAAAATATAAAACCGATGTTATATATAAAAGTCATTTTGGAGAAAAACAAATTTGGCATTCAATGTGCCCAAAATTGGCGAAAGTTCCGACTAATGCGGAGGTAAAAAATCTTATTTTGAATGAATTGGAGATGTTGTATAACTCTGCGATGAACTATAAGAAAAAGGGAGATACAAAGCACAGTCATTTTGAAATCGGGAAATTATGCCACACTTTGCAAGATAGTTTTGTTTTGGCTCATTGTTGGCGTAGGTATGCGGGAGACCATAAATTTTTACAGGAAGAAAAGGAAATTAGCATAGAAAATCACGGGAAAATTTGGACTTTTCAGGATTATGCGGAACAAGACGGAAATTTTCACGCAATAGCCGATGCACCAAAACAAAAAGGCACTCAAACCATAGGCTACAAAAGTGCAGAAGAGGCGACAAAGCAAATTTTGTTCAGATATTCGCAAAATTTGGAATGGAATGGCAGAAATTCGGCATTGAGTTCGCCAAAGGAATACCTGAACAACCAATATGCAATTTGCGAAGGCAGGGAAAATTTACCGAGCGGAGGAAGTCATCCGTTGTTCAAAAATAATAGTAAATTTACGATTGATGCAGTGAGGGCGGTTATGTTTGATTTTAGTTTGGTAATCACTGATTAACTCGATAAGAGGTAGTCAGTGATTACCAAACGACACGGGCAACCCGTATTTTATGCAAATTTAAGTGGTTGCCGTCGGCTCTAAAAACTTCTCGTTTATTGATACAATGATTAGAGTTTTTAGAGCATTTATCATAAAAATTGTGGGGGAGTGAATTACTGCTGTCTGGCAACCGTGCGTTTATTGCGTTGAAGTGCTGTCGCCGTTAGTTTGGGTTTCGTTGCCATTCCCGTTTGTTTGGTCTGTGGCTTTATTTTCTGATTTATTTTCCGCGAAGGCGGGGTAGATACGGGATTTTAATTCTTCGAGAATTTTTGAGACAAGCAGTTTTTGAGTGGAGATTCTCTGTTGTGCAGGCATTGGAGATGTTTGGCATTCTATTATTCCGCAGTAGCCCGTGAGCAAAGAGGTATCTGCTTTGAGAGTGCCTTTTATTTTTTCATTAAGGACATAATCGGCGGTTAATGAGATTTCTCTTTCGCCCAAGAAAAATGCAATTCCGTATCGGCTGTGTTCATCTTTTGCAGTTTGAAATTTTACGGTTAGCGTTGCGGTATCCGGGACTTGCAATATTCGGTCGGATTCATTTTTGATAAAATCAGAAATTTCGGCGTTGCCTGCGGTTTCTATTGTGACGGTTGCATTTGCTAACGCAAAGGCGAAAAGTGCAATGGCGAGAGTTTTCATAGAACTTTATCCAAAATTGCGGCGATGCTTGGGTTTACTGGAATTTTTGCATTGCGGTCGCTTTCAAACCAAATTTTTGCGACCTCGTTTATCCATTCGCGGGGGGAAGTCAGTTTTTGAATGCAGAATAATTTTTTGTCGTTGCCTTGTTCCCATTTGTAGTTTATCGTTATGTCTATCGGAGTAATTTCCCCGTTTAATTGCATTTGTAAATTTATTACATTTGGCGAAGTGCTTATTTTTTGCACCTTGCCTATTCGTTTAACCGCAGGAATCTGATTTATGAAAAGTTCTTTGACCATAAAAGCAAAAATAGCAATTTTCACGAGCCTTGTGTTGGTATTTGTGATTGCTTTGGCATCGTGCTCAATTTCGCGGAAGGTGCAAACCGCCAATATTATCAAAAAATGCGAGTTTTCTTTTCAGCGAGCCTCAATTGATTCTATTGTGGGCGATTCTCTCAAGTTCAGCATATTTTTTAATGCAAAAAATAATAGCACGGATTCGTTATTTGTGCAAAAGTTGAACGGAATGGCTTATTTGGACTCGCTTTTTGAAATTCCCGTTTCGCTTTCCAAATCGCTTTGGCTTTCACCCGGAAATAATTCCGTGCAGTTTGGCGGAACCTTGCAGATGAATCTGTTTAAGTTGCTTGCACTGCCGAGCGTTAAGCAGTTCAAGATAGATGCTAAGGCAAACATCGCTCTTGAGCCTGAACAAGAGACCACAGAGATAAGTTTTAGCGAAACAAAAGAAATCCCTTCTGATATGGCAACTAAAATTATACGAAAAATAGTTTCGGGGCAGTAGGGGAGTGTTGGAAGGAGAATTTATGAAGAAAATTTTAGGATTGGATTTGGGGACAAACAGCATCGGGTGGGCGGTGGTGGATGAAGCCGAAAGTGCCGCTGAAAAATCGTCAATCGTTAAACTTGGCGTGCGAGTCAATCCTTTGACTGTGGATGAAAAATCGAATTTTGAAAAGGGAAAAAGCATCACCACCAATGCCGACCGAACGCTTAAACGCAGTATGCGCCGCAATCTGCAACGGTATAAACTTCGCCGTAAAAATTTAATTGAAATATTGAAAGATGCACATTTTATTGCCGATGAAAGTATTTTATCCGAAAACGGCAACCGCACTACTTTTGAAACTTATCGTTTGCGGGCAAGGGCGGCTACTGAAAAAATTTCGTTGGAAGAGTTTGCACGGGTATTGTTGATGATTAACAAAAAACGCGGCTATAAGAGTTCCCGCAAAGCAAAAGGCACAGAAGACGGCACACTGATTGACGGAATGGATTTTGCCAAACGGTTGTATGAGGAAAATTTAACACCGGGGCAATTATGCCTACAACTTTTAAACGATGGAAAAAAACAACTGCCGGATTTTTATCGCTCCGATTTGCAAAATGAATTTGATAGAATTTGGAATTTTCAACAGCAATTTCATTTGGAATTATTAACAAATAAGTTAAAAGAAGGTTTAAGAGGAAAGAATGAAAAAGCAACTTGGGCAATTTGCAAAAAACCGTTTGGAATTGTTGGAGTAAAGCGAGAAACCAAAGGCGATGAATTGAAAAAAGAAGAATATTCTTGGCGAGTAAAGGCACTTTCTGAGAAAATGGATTTGGAGCAATTGGTTGTTGTTTTGCAAAAAATAAATGGAAAAGTTAGTAATTCAAGCGGTTATTTGGGTGCGATTAGCGACCGAAGCAAAGAACTTTATTTTGCTAAGCAAACGGTCGGGCAATATTTGATGGCTCAATTAAACGAAAATTCAAATGCAAGCCTTACAAATCAAGTTTTTTATCGTCAGGATTATTTGGATGAATTTGATGCATTATGGGAAAAGCAAGCCGAATTTCGTAGGGGCGAAGCAAATTCGCCCTTTACCGATGAATTGAAAACCGAAATCCGCAATGTTGTCATTTTCTATCAACGCAAATTAAAAAGTCAAAAGGGACTAGTTGGTTTTTGCGAATTTGAAAGCCGACAAATAGAGGTAGAACTTGAAGGGAAAACAAAAATCAAAACAACAGGCTCAAAGGTAATTCCAAGGTCGGCTCCGCTTTTCCAAGAATTTAAAATATGGCAGATTTTAAATAACATAGAAGTTTTAGATAAAACAACGGGTGAAGTTTTTAAACTAACAATAGAAGAAAAAGAATTACTATTTAGTAAATTACAAACGGTAGAAAGTTTAACAACGAAAGAATTTTTAGAAATTCTATTTGATAAAAAAGCAAGAAAATATGAAATAAATTACAAAGAAAAAATTGAAGGCAATAAAACAAGGGCTAAAATTTTTGATATATTGGGTAGCGTTGATGATGAAAATTTAGAAAAACTTTGGCATTTACTCTATTCTTGGGAAGGTGAAAATGCTGCACTTGCAACAAAACTTACAGAAAATTTTGGATATGAAACAAAAATAGCAAAGCGACTTTCTAATATTGTACTCCAAGACGATTATGGCTCTTTAAGTGCAAAAGCGATTAAAAAAATCTTGCCTTATCTAAAAGAAGGAAATCAATATGATTTATCTTGCGAATATGCAGGTTATAGACATTCAAAAAATTCTTTAACCAAAGAAGAAATTGACAATAAAGTTTTGAAAGAAAAATTAAATATTTTGCCAAAAAATTCTTTGCGAAATCCTGTTGTAGAAAAAATTTTGAATCAAATGGTTAATGTAATCAATACGATTATTGATACTTATGGAAAGCCCGATGAAATTCGTGTGGAGTTAGCTCGTGAATTAAAGAAAAACGCAAAAGAACGCGAAGAGATGACTCTGGCAATTAGTAAGACAACAGCAGAGTATGCAGAAATTCGGAAAAAACTAATGGATGAGTTTGGACTAAGCCATGTAAGCCGGAATGATATTATCCGTTACAAACTATACGAAGAATTAAAAGACAATGGCTATAAAACACCATACTCCAACACATACATTTCGCAAGAAAAATTATTTAGCAAAGAATTTGACATTGAACATATTATTCCGCAAGCACGATTATTTGACGATTCTTTTTCTAATAAAACATTGGAGGCAAGAGCGATAAACATTGAAAAAGGGAATAAAACCGCTTATGATTTTGTGAAAGAAAAATATGGCGAACAAGGTTTGTGCGAATATTTAAGCAGAATTGAAACTCTGTTTCAAGACAAAAAAACTAAACTTAAAAAATTAAAAATGATAGAGAAAGACATTCCCGATGGCTTTATTGAACGCGACTTGCGAAATACGCAATATATAGCCAAAAAAGCATTGTCAATGCTAAGCGATATAAGCCGCAGAGTGGTTGCAACAACGGGTTCCATTACAGATTATTTGCGAGAGGATTGGGGCTTGATTGATGTGATGAAGGAATTAAATTGGGATAAGTACAAAGCGTTGGGATTAGTCGAATATTTTAAGGATAAGGACGGTAGGCAAATCGGACGAATCAAGGATTGGACAAAACGAAACGACCATCGCCATCATGCAATGGACGCGCTTACGGTGGCTTTTACAAAAGATACTTTTATTCAGTATTTCAACAATAAAAATGCAAGTTTTACGCCCAATTCCAACGAATATGCTCTTAAAACTAAATATTTTGATAATGGCAAGGCAATTCCGCCGATACCTATAAACGAATTTAGAATTGAAGCAAAAAAACATTTGGAAAATACGCTGGTTTCCATTAAAGCAAAAAATAAGGTGGTTACGAGAAACATCAATATAACTAAGAAAAATGGAGGGACAAATAAAAAAATGCAACTTACCCCAAGGGGGCAATTGCATAATGAAACTATCTATGGCAGCTATCAAAAGCCTATCGTAAAAATCGATAAAAAAACAGGTAAAAAAGTCGTCTCGTTTGAGACTATTTATACGATTAGAAAAGAAATAGGTCCCGATATAAAAATAGACAAAGTAATAGACCTTAAGATACAAAAGATTTTAACAGATCGTTTGGCAGAATTTAACGGCGATGCAAAAAAAGCCTTTGTCAATTTAGAAGAAAATCCAATTTGGCTAAATAAAGATAAAGGCATTGCAATAAAACGAGTTGCCATCTCTGGCATTAACAATGCAGAAAAAATACCTACAGGTTTTGTTAGCACTAGCAACAACCACCATGTAGCCATATATAAAGATACAACAGGCAAGTTTCAAGAGGTTGTAGTTTCTTTTTTTGAAGCAACAAACCGTGCAAACAAGGGTTTGCCGATTGTCGATAAAGACTACAAAAAAGATGAGGGTTGGCAATTTTTGTTTAGCATGAAGCAAAATGAATATTTTATTTTTCCAAATGAAAAAACAGGATTTAACCCCCAAGAAATGGATCTACTAAACCCTGAAAATTATGCGGTGATAAGTCCGAATCTATTTAGGGTGCAGAAAATTGCAACAAAAAATTATATGTTTAGGCATCATTTAGAAACAAAAGTATCATACGAAACAAAGGAAATGGGAAACAATCTTAGAGGCATTGCTTGGGAATTAATTTCAACGCCAACTAAACTAGAGAATATTGTCAAAGTTCGAATAAATCATATAGGGCAAGTTGTTTCTGTGGGAGAGTATTGAAAGAGAAAATTATGAAAAAAAAATCCATAGTAATCCACGAAGGCGAATCTCGCGAAATTATCATTTATCGCGATGGAAACAATGCACCAAAAGTTGAAGTTTTACTTCAACAGGAAAACTTGTGGCTAACGCAAAATAGTATGGCAAAACTTTTTGATGTTCAAAAAGCGGCTGTTTCAAAACATTTGTCAAATATTTATTTGTCGATAGAGTTGGAGAAAAATGCAACTGTTTCCATTTTGGAAACAGTTCAAAACGAGGGTGTGCGTCAAGTAAAACGGAGTATTGAATTTTACAATCTCGAAGCCGTTATTGCTGTTGGTTATCGCGTAAATTCCGAGCGGGCAATCATTTTCAGAAGTTGGGCAACTAAAATTCTGAAAGAATATATCCAAAAAGGCTCTGTCCTTGATGTGGAACGGCTGAAACAACCCGAATATATTTTCGGGCAGGATTATTTTGATGAAACACTTGAACGGATTCGTGATATTCGCAGTAGCGAGCGGCGTTTTTATCAGAAAATTACCGATATTTATACCGAATGCAGTGCAGATTATAATGTCGAAAGTGAGACGACTAAAAATTTTTTCGCTACCGTTCAGAATAAACTGCATTGGGCGATTGTCCGCGAAACTGCCGCTGAAATTGTATATCACCGTGCCGACCATAAGAAACAAAATATGGGACTTACTTCGTGGAAAAATGCACCGCAGGGTAAAATTCGCAAAAGTGATGTGAGTATTGCCAAAAACTACCTCAATCGGGAAGAATTGGAAGGCTTGAACAGAATAGTTACTATGTATTTGGATTATGCCGAAGACCAAGCAAAACGCCGAAAGATAATGTATATGAGCGATTGGGTAGAAAAATTGAATGCTTTTTTGCAATTTAATGAACGGGAAATTTTGCGGGATAACGGGCGTATTACTCACGAAATTGCAAAATCATTTGCCGAAAGCGAGTTTGAAAAATATCGTGTTATTCAGGATAGAATCTATGAAAGTGATTTTGACAAGGCGATTAAACAGTTGAAAATGGAAAAAGCAGGAAATGATTATGAATGAAAAAGAGAATTTGTCAAATTATTCCGTGAGCAAAGATTCAAATAATTCTTTTTTCCAACTCGCCGAACAGTTTGTCAATCAGACTTCGCAACATATTTTTCTCACAGGCAAGGCGGGAACGGGCAAGACTACTTTCTTGCGGCACATTGTGCAAACTACTCATAAACACGCGGTTGTGGCTGCACCAACGGGCGTGGCGGCTATCAATGCGGGCGGTGTTACGCTTCATTCGCTTTTTCAACTGCCGTTTGCACCCTACATTCCAAACATGAAACAGGACTTTTCGCATTTTTCGTCTGTGAAACTCGATGTGATTCGCCGAATGGAATTGCTTATTATTGACGAAGTCAGTATGTTGCGTTCCGATGTTTTAGATGCTATTGACACCGTTTTGCGCCGTGTTCGCCGCTCACCGAAGCCTTTTGGCGGCGTTCAGATGCTTTATATCGGAGATATGTTTCAGTTGCCACCTGTAGTGAAAGACGATGAATGGGCGATTTTACGGCAGTATTACCCATCGCAGTTTTTCTTTCATGCACACGCTTTGCAGCAAATTCCGCCGGTTTATATCGAGTTGAAAAAGGTTTACCGTCAGCAGGACGGCGAGTTTGTGGATTTGCTCAATCGAGTGCGTAACAACATTATGCAACAGTCTGATTTTGATTTGCTTAATCAACGATATATTAAAAATTTTGTTCCGCCCGAAGATAAAAAATATATCACTTTAACCACTCATAATTATCAGGCGGATAAAATAAATGCCGAAAAATTGAACGCAATAGGTAAGCAAATGTATGAATTTCAGGGAAAAATAGATAAAGATTTTCCTGAATACGCTTTGCCTACCGATATGTCGCTGCACCTGAAATTGGGTGCACAAGTGATGTTTATTGCCAACGATATGAGCGATCCGCGCCGTTTTTTTAACGGAAAAATTGGCGTTGTGTCGCAAATTGACAAAGAAAATATTTTTGTGAAAACCGGTGACGATGAAATTCAAGTGCCGTTTGAAACATGGCGCAACTACCGATATTCGCTCAACAAGGACACAGGCACGCTTGAAGAGGAAATTCTGGGGACTTTTACGCAATATCCGCTGCGGTTAGCGTGGGCGATTACGGTGCATAAAAGTCAGGGATTGACATTCAACAATGTGATTTTGGACATTTCGCGGGCGTTTGCGGCGGGACAGGCGTATGTGGCTTTGAGTCGCTGCACAACATTGGAAGGTATTGTTTTTCAGTCGATTATTTCATCATCGGCAATTCAGACGGACAAATACGCAATTGAACTTTCGCAAAAAGAACGCTCGCAAATTGAACTCGAAAATTCGTTGAATGAGCAAAAACAAATTTTCTGGACAGAAAAACTGAAAAGTTATTTCGGCTTAAAACATTTATATCAAATATTTTACAATTTTGATAAACTTTTGAAAGATAAAATAGGTGAAGAATTTGATGATGCAAAAAATCTTTTGGAACAGATGCGGAAATTTGCACGCATTCAGGAAGATACGATACGAAAATTTCAAAATCAGTTGCAAAACCTTTGCTCAGGAGATTCCTGCTTTCGCGGGAATGACGATGTAGGTGATTTATCGCAAATAAAAATTCGTTGCCAAAAAGCCGTTGAATATTTTTATCCCCTATATATCAATAATCTACTTTTGCCTTTGCGCGAAAACATCAATAATTTTTACGGTGAAAAAAAAGCAAAAACCTACTACAAACATCTTTTGGAACTCGAACAGGACATCACGATTTTCATTGAAGACTTGAAAAAAGTTCGTTTTTATGATGTGCCGATTGTTGATGTGGAAAACCTTACAATTCCTGCAACAGACATAAAAATCATCGAAAAAAAGCCCAAGCAGAAAAAAGGCGATAGTGCAAGAATTTCACTCGAAATGTTCCAAAGCGGTAAAACCATTACCGACATCGCCGCCGAGCGCAATGTAACCGCAGGCACAATAATGGGGCATCTTTCGGACTTTATTTCTACAGGGCAAGTATCCGTTTATGATATGCTTGAAAAAGAAAAAATTGAGAAAATATTATTTTTACTCAAAAAAATGTATGGCGGTGAAGACAAACTAATTTCTACCACGCCAATCAAAGAACAACTTGGCGATGACTATTCTTATGATGAAATTCGAGCGGTGGTAAAATATTGGACATTGGAAAATAAGAAAAATGAAGGTGATAAACAATGATTAAACGCACCCTCTACTTTGGCACACCCGCCTATCTGAGTTCACAACACGAGCAACTATCGGTAAAATTTCCCGATATCGAAAAAGAAGATGCAACAATCCCGATAGAAGATATTGGCATAGTTATTTTAGATAATCCTCAAATCACAATGACACAAACAGTAGTAACAAAATTTTTAGAAAACAATGTTGCAATAATACATTGCAATAATTCGCATTTACCAATCGGGCTGGTGCTGAATTTAGACGGCAATACCTTGCAATCGCAAAAATTCAAGGTGCAAATCGAGGCTACCGCATCGCTTAAAAGACAACTTTGGCAACAAACCGTAGAGGCGAAAATAAAAAATCAAGCGGAACTTCTTCGCCTTCTCGGTAAAGACACAAAAAAATTGGATTATCTCAGTGAGCGAGTAAAATCCGGTGATACAAACAACAATGAAGCACAAGCGGCAGTTATTTATTGGGGAATGATTTTTGCAGATTAT
>BNUP01000052.1 GCA_025997455.1 Fibrobacterales bacterium
CCTAACACGACTCTCTTCCGATCTATTTGCAATGCCGTATTTTCCACACCCTACACCCAACACCCCATACCCTATTTTTGCAATGCTAAATTTACCATCTCTACTCTTTTCACTATCAACTCTTTTCTACCTTCCCCGCTATGCCTTTTATTGTTGGGTTGATTAGTCCTGCCGTTTTGCAAGAAGCCTTGCGAGGAAAAAATTCCTTGGAGCAAATTAAAAAATGCAAGATTTTAGAAATTCGTTATGATTTATTCAAAATTGATGAGTGGGGCGATTTAGCGGGCAAAGTCGCAGAGTTAAACAGGAATGCAATTTTGCTCGGCACAATTCGTTTAGAAAAAGACGGAGGAATGTGGGAAAATAACAGAGAAAGCGAGCGGTTTGCAGAATTTGAAAAAATCCTTAGCAATGCAAAAAAAGTAGATTGGATAGATATTGAAAGGGGGGTAAATTTTTCCTTAACGGGAGTTAAAGTTATCCGTTCTTGGCATTTGTTCGACCGCGTTCCCACAGCCAAAGAATTAAATGATTTTGCAGAAGAGTGTTTGCAAAACAAAGCCGATGGTTGCAAGGTTGCAACTATGCCTCATACAAAAAGCGAAGTTCAAGTTCTTTACGATTTTGCAAAGAAATACGGAGAGAAATTTGAATGGTTTTCCGCATTCGGTATGGGCGAAATCGGGCAGGAAAGCCGAGTTCGCTCGCTCAAAGAAGGCGCAAATTTAACTTACGCCTGCATTGGCAAATCGCTTGCACCGGGTCAATTGACCGTTAATGAAATTTTTCACTCACTTTGGCACGGCGAAAAACGCATCGGAAAGGTCGGTTCGTTTTTTGACGGTCATTTCGGTTAAAATGCGTGTGGTTTGACCGTTAGCGGTGGAAACCATCTCAATTGCCGAAGGTGTTCCGGGCACAGCACACGAGGCATCGCAGTAGCGGAAGGTGGTTTCGCTTTGAGTGCCCGAAACCGATTGTGTCATTTTTACAATCCGCTTGTTTTTTTCGGAGTAATAAAGCGTGGGGTGCGTGGGGTCTTTTGGGGAAAGCCGCCACAGGGAATCCACCTTGACGGGAGCGAGATAGTCGTTTGCCGCACCAAAACTTTTATCCAAATCCGGTGTCCCCTGATTAGCCGAGGCGAGCAATTGTGCAGGCAATGTCTTGCCTGTTTTGAGATCCACTCCGCCGACTTTACCGTCATTGCGAACAATTTTAATATGCATAACAGATGATTTAATTTCCACAACAGACTTGTCCTTGCCCTTTGAAATAATAGTAGTTTCGGTTGGTTGCATTGCTGGGATACCGGGTATGGACATCGTGGAACGCGTATGAATTTCCGCCATTTCGGGGAATGCCGCCGCTTTTTGACCGGCGAATACGGTGGCGACATCCAAGGTCGAGGGGGTTTCGCGGCTTTCACAAGAAAGGCAAAGGCAGAAAAGCAAACAAACAGAGGCTTTTTTGAGCATAAAATTATCTCCTTAAAACCATAAGTATAGTAAATTTTTGGTGCGCTCGGCACACACCGCGCTCGCTTGTTAATGGAATACTCGGCAGTGCAGGGGTATAGGGTGTGGCGTGTAGGGTGTGGGGAAACTTGGCAGTGCAGGTTGGGAGAGAAGAGAAGGGAGAAGAACCTTCCTCGTCATTCCCGTGTCAAGCACGAGGGCAACCTGCACACGAGTATGACAACTCTACCCTATATATTTTTCTTCTTCTTTACGCAAAATTTCCATAAATTCGGCAGGGCTGAACGCTTTGTTGAACGCCTCGCAAATTTTCGCATTTTTTCCGACCAAGTGGCTGATTGCCGAGATGATGTTTAAGTGCGGTCCCACCGTTGAATCGGGACTGATGATTAGGAAAAACAGATGAACCGACTTGCCGTCTAAGGCTTTGAATTCTATGCCGTTTTCGGAAGTTGCCACCACGCAATAGAGTTGTTTCACCGAAGAAATTCTCGCATGCGGAACCGCAACTCCATAACCAATGCCCGTGCTTTTTTGCTTTTCACGCGAGAAAACGGCAGTTGCCACATCTTCACAAACCTCTGAACCGAGTTCTTCGGACAAAGTACCAACCATTTCTCGCAGAATATTTTCGGCATTAGTACTTGCGGAGTGTATTATTATATGTTTTTCAGACAACCGCTCTGACAAACGAATGACATTGTACATAGTGATAAGATAGATATTTTTTGTTAAAGGTTTACTCTAACTCTAACGAAAGAAGTTTTTTCGCTTTTTCCGCAGACGAGCCTTCGGGGGCGACTTCCAAAAATTTACTCAAATACTCTACCCCTTTGAGTTCGTTAATTTTATTTTTCACTCGCAGAGTTCCGCACAGCAATAAAGCCTGCACTCGAAGATCGCCTTCTATGTCACCCGCAAGTGCATTTTCCAAATGGTCTATGGCAACTCGAAAGTTCGGTTCTGTTTCGTTTAAGGTTTCAAGTGCGAGGGATAATTCTTCGTCTGCTTGGGATGGAGGCTCGTCTTTAGGTTCAACTGTTGCAGGAGCGTTCGGTTCGGAAATTGATGCAGGTGCAGGTTCGAGTTCTATCGTCGGTGCAGTCTTAGGTTGCAATGCTGGAGCAGGAGGTGGCGGCTCGGTTGGAGTGGGGAGCACTATCGGTTCATCTTCTTCAAGTAAGGCATCGAGACCTTTTATAATGTCATCTTTATCGGAGAGTTTTTGATTTGACGAAGCGGTGTTTGTTAAAGGCGGAGGAATCTGTTCCTTTGTTGAAACGGTACTTTGCGAGGGTGGGACAATCGAAACAGAGGAGGTGCTTGACTTGGAAATTTTTGGAGAGACCAAGAGTTTAGATTTTGTGCTGTTCTTTTTGCCTGATAAAAGAACGAATACGGCAAGTGCAATTAACAATCCGAACACCGAAAACACCGCAAGCGATGCCCTGCCGCTCAAATATGCAAACGCTAAATATTTCTCGTCAAAGGATTTGAATGTTGCAAAAATCTGATGATTCGGAGACTTCTCTTTTGCCGACTTGTATTCTGCGATTTGAATTTTCCAATTGAGAATAGTTTTGCTATAAGGTGTGCAAGGCTTTGGATTAACTAAGCATTTGTTCTGCTCCGCCCAAGCGAGATACCCGGCATCTGCCGCTTGCAGAGTGTTCTCTATTTGCCGTTCTTGCCTTTCTGCGATAAAAAACGCCGCTACCGCAGTTCCCACAACCGCAACTATCAATAATGTTATCAAAATGCGAAAAAATTTTAACATAACTCCTTCCGTCTATCTCTAAAAATCACTTCAACTTGCTAAAAATAGAAATAAATTCTTGAAGGCTTAATTGCTCGGCTCGGACATTCTCCTTTATAGTTAATGCCTGCAATACTTCAAAGACTTTTTCCTTTTCATAATATTCGGAAAGCGAGTTTGCAAGTGTTTTTCTCTTTTGTGAAAATGCTCGGCGAACAAAATTGAAAAAAACGGAATTGAGTAAGGGAGGATATTCGAGGGGAGTTAAAAGAATTGTTGCACTATTGACCTTAGGTTTTGGGGTGAAATGCTTTGGGTTTATGGTTCTTATGATTCTTGCGTTTGCGTTTGCGGCAACAAAAACCGAAAGAGAGCCGTATCCGCTTGTTCCTGCGTTTGCTGTAATTCTTTCGGCGACTTCGAGTTGAGTCATAAACATACACCCCTTAAAATTATCGGAGGAGTTTATGAAGGGTAAAATTTTTAAGATTATCGCGGTAGCCATATTGTAAGGTAAATTTCCGACTACCCATAAATTATTTTCATTTTTTGTTAAAAAATTTTCAAAATCGAATTGCAAAAAATTTTTATGAATTAAGTTAAATTTACTCTCGCCCTTAAATCTCTCCTGCAATTTTGGAATGCAAAAGTTATCAATTTCAACTGCGGTTAATTTTGCACATTTCGGCAAAAGAAAAGCGGTTAATGCACCGTGCCCCGCTCCAATTTCCAAAATTTCATCTTGCAAAGCACAAGGCAAATCTTCGGCAATTTTTTCCGACATTTCGTCATCTAAGAAATTCTGTCCAAAGCGGCGACCGGTGCTTGCATTTGAGTGGATCATTATTTGCAGGGGAGGATTTTGTAGTCGTGGTGAAATGGTGCGATTTTTTGTTCGGCAAATGCCGCAGCCTCAACTTGGGTAGCAAATTTATCGGAGCGAACTATGAACAATGCGGAGCCGGGGGTTTCGGCGATATTGAGAGGAACTGATTTTTTTGCGAAATCGGAAACTAATTTTTCTGCATTTGCCCTATTGCCAAACGCTCCGAGTTGAATTAAACAGCCTTGGTTTTGTGGGGGCGTGGTAGTTCCGTTAGCCGTGCGGGTGTCTTGAACGGGGGAAGGGGAAGTTGGTGGTTTTGCAGCAGGAACTGCCGTAACTTTTACAAGCGGTGCAGTTTTAGTTCGCGGAAGAGAGATTAATGTTGTATCGGCAGGACGAACTTTTTGGCAGTTCTCATTTGTTAAGCCGTTTGAGGGAAAGTTCTCTATAAGGTCTAAACAGGTTAAGTATATTGTCGGGAAAAAATCGGAATTTGCACTTTGAACGGTGGTATTCCAAGAGCGGACTGCCCGTTCCGGTTGGCTGAGCATTATTTGCAGGCGGGTATCGGCGGCAAAAAGCGGAGAAAAAAGCGAGTCGGAAGGTTCGGTTTGGCTTAACAGAGAGACCAATTTTATTTCGGCTTTTTGTGCATTTTCAATTTTTTTTGTTTCCATTAAAGATTTCACTTCACTGAATAAACATAATTTTTTGTCTTTTGGGTTAAGCGATGTGCAAACGGAGTTATAGGCTGCGGCGGCGGCTTCAAAATTTCCCTGTGCAAAAAGTTTATCTGCATTTTCCGTGCGGCTGTCGGCAAATGCGAAATTAAAGAGCGAAAGTGCGATAATGCAAAAATTGCGAATGTTTGAAGTTGGCATTGCGGGAAGGTAGAAAAGAGTGGGGTGTGGAGAGTAGAGAGTAATAACTTTACTCTTTTCTCGTTCAACTTTACACTCCCTTCTCCCCTCTTCCGCCTGCGCCGTAAAGTTGTCCACACCCTACACGCCACACCCTATACCCCACCCTGCATCGCAGAGTAAAAATTGTGAACGCGGTGTGTGCCGAACGCACCAAAAATTTTTTATTTTTATGCTGTTCCACACTGATGAGGATTTATGTCCGTTTTCCCGCAAGGAGCAGAGTTGCTCTCATATTTGGAAAGAGAATCGAAGTTGCCCGGTGCAGCCGCGAATACAGGGTTGTTAAAACAGTTCGCAAAGGAAGGCGAACCGTCGCAAGTTGCGATTTGTTTGGCGGAATGGGATAAAGCGGCAGATGCAAATTCGCCTGTGACTTTTACGGTGATGTGCGGTGTGGCGGCATCCGGAGATGTGGCGGTTTTTCGTAAGGCGGCGAATAGCGGGAATTGGCGCATTCGCGAGGCGGCGG
This sequence comes from Fibrobacterales bacterium, assembly GCA_025997455.1. GTDB lineage: Bacteria > Fibrobacterota > Fibrobacteria > Fibrobacterales > Fibrobacteraceae > BNUP01. Next base: position 5,453 of record BNUP01000052.1, read on the forward strand.
TGCTCGGTTTGCAGACACTCGGCTTAAAAAATCGTTCTGCATTGTATGAAATATTTTCGGAATGGGAAAATGCAAATCTGTTTGAGAAACGGTGCATCGCGGCTACTTTGTGCGAACCTGCACTGATAGATTCTCCTGAAACGGCTGAGAAATTACTCGGAGTTTTGAATGAATATTTGGAATTTGTAGAACTGACAAAAAATGTGAAGAACGAAGATTACAAGGCTTTTAAGAAGGCTCTTGGTTATTGCGTGAGCGTGGTAGTTGCCGCGTTGCCCGAAAAGGGGAAGGAATTTTTTGAAGACTGGATAAAGTCGCCATCGCTTGAAGTTCGCTGGATTTTGAGCGAAAATTTGAAACACGACCGATTGTGGAAAATGGATTCCGAGTGGGTGGAAGCACAGATTGAAGTTCTGAGCGATGTTGAATAGTTTTTGTCTTGACGACTACAATTTTGCGTGTCCGCCTGAATTGATCGCACAGAAAACGGCAGGAAAAGGCAAAACCAAAATTTTAATTTGCTCTCGTAAATCGGAAAGTTTTTTGAGCGATAGTCCGTGCGATTTTTCTTTGAGCGATTTAGAAGATAGTCGGCACGATTTGAGCGATAGTTCTCGCGATTTGAAAGATAGTTCTCGCGATTTGCAAATTTTAGAAACGCCGAAAATTGTCGATTTATTCAATGAAAATGATTGTTTGGTTGTGAATAATACTAAGGTTATCCCTGCGAGGCTTTTTGGAGAAACGCCTTTTGGCGGGAAGGTGGAAATTCTTTTGGTTAAGGAATTATCTTTTGAGGACAGCGGCACCGTGTGGGAAGTTTTGGGAAAACCGGGAAAAAATTTGAGAAAGGGAAAAGAGTTTTTTGTGGGCGATGTAAAGTGCATTTGCGAAAATAACAATGTCGTCCGCTTTCCGATTTCAAAAACAGATTTTAATAAATTTTTAGCGGAGAATGGGCATATTCCGCTACCGCCATACATCAACCGAAAAGATGAACAGAGCGATAAAGACGATTATCAAACGGTATTTGCAAAATATGCGGGGGCGGTTGCAGCACCTACTGCGAGTTTGCATTTTAGCGATGAGATGGTTTTAGCGTTAAAGGCAAAGGGCGTGTCTTTTGCAGAAGTGACTTTGCATGTGGGACCGGGAACTTTTCAAAATATAACGGAAACGGGAGATTTTCGTAAGCATAAAATGCACAGTGAATTTTTTGAAATTTCTTCCGATGCGGCAAATGCTATTAACAAATGCAAGAAAAAAAAGGGGCGCGTGGTGTGCGTTGGCACAACGAGTATGCGAGTGTTAGAAACTGTCGCAGGCGAAAAAGGTTTTGTGAGTGCACAAAAAGGCAGCACAAATATTTTTATTTATCCGTCATATAAATTCAAATGTGCAGACGGACTTTTAACAAATTTTCATTGGGCAAAATCATCGCTGATTTTATTGGTATCCGCATTTTACGGCAGAGAAAAAACGCTTAACGCCTACAAATTTGCAATTGAAAATGAAATGAAATTTTTTAGTTATGGCGATGGAATGCTAATTTTGTGAGTTTTTTTCTACATTTTGTTATGGAAATATGACAAAAATCTCTAAGAGGTAAAAAATGACCGCTACAACAAAAATGAATATAGTTCTTATCGACTATGAAAATGTGTCAAATGTCAATTTGGATGCATTGGTTTCATTGGATATAGAAAAGAAAATTTTTATATTCACGGGTCAAGATCAAACAAAAATTCCAATATCGCTTGTTCAGTCTATTCAGAAATTGGGATCGCAAGTAGAATGGATAGAAATGCAAGGAAAAGGTCATAACGCTTTAGATTTTCATATTGCCTATTATATTGGAAAATTAAGTAAAGAAATGTCAAATATCTTTTTTCATATTATTTCTAAAGATACGGGTTTTGATCCATTGATTGCTACATTAAAAAAAGAAAAAATTCTATGCTTACGAGAGGCATCTATTGAAGATATACCTTTATTAAAAAAGAAAGAAATAAAAACACCTCAACAAATGGCTGATTTGTTTGCAGAAAGACTTAAACAAAATCATCCGAAAAAGAAAAAGACCTTGATTAACTCTATCATAAGTTTCTTTCATATTACGGAGGAAGAGTCTATTGATATTGTTAAAATTTTACAAAAGAGCGGATTGTTTTCTTTGAACGAAGAAAAAGTAGAATACAATTCCACGCTCTGATTGAAATTCCCGGTATTTTTAGGTTTAAAGATTTAAAGATACTTTTACGGAATCATAAACTTCTTGCTTGGCTTTTTTTCTTACAATAGCACAGAATACATCTTTTAGTTGTTCAAAGTCATAAACGAATTTTTTCCGGTTAATATTATCTCTATGCTCATCGCTTTTCTTTTTTATTAAGTGAAAGGCGAATTCCCACGCAAATTGTTCTTCTTCAACACTAGATTCGTGATTCCCAAGTATTTCCGGATTTTTTAATGCTTCGATATTAAAAATAACATGACCTAATTCGTGTGCAAGGGTAAGTCGAATTTCTTCATCTTTAATGGTATCGCAATTGCAAGGCAACCAAATTAAACAACTGTTATCAAAAAACATTATTTTGGATTTCTCGGAAGTTGTAGAGACTTTTGAAATTATATGATAATGTTTACTTTGCTTGGTTAAAATATCAAATTCTATCTTGCGTATAGAGTGTGCAAGATAATTATCCTTTTCTACTTTGCCAAAATAATCTGCTGCATCCCTATGGTTCATGAAGCCATCCAAAAGCCGAGCAAAGCAGTCTCTTCCAGAGAAGCGAGTTTTTCATCCGGAGTTTCTGATTCATCGTATTGAATCGCCCTAATCTTCATAGTATTTATGAGATTATTTATTTTCTCATCTGTATTATGAATATTTTTGTTTGCGAAATAGTTCTCAAACTGATCTTTGGTTTTAACATCTTTCAATTCCATAGAGTAAAATATAGAAAATAGAACTATCAGGTACGGGTCGTATAGTAGCAAATTCCCCTCCCTTTGGTGTTTAAGCAATATGAAACACATAGGCAGACCTATTAAAATACTACACTGATCATTAAACCGCCGGGTATGGGGTAAAACGAAACAGCACTTTCTTTTTGCCCGTTTTTTAGAGCATAAAAATTTTTGCCTACGCTGCTGCCAATTGCGTAACCGATTAACGCACCTGCCCAAATATCGGATGCCCAATGAGCGGTAACAGACATTCCAAGCCCTATAAATGCCGCATAAGCCCACGCTCCAATTTTTACATTTGTGTTGTTCGGGTAAAGTTCCACAAGTGCCGCACTCATTGCAACCGCTGTAGCCGTGTGGCTGCTGGGCCATCCGTTAAAAACTCCGCCGCGCATAAAGCCAAACTTCCATTCCCTGCTGTAATCTTCCGTTTTGCCTTCTTTACCTGTGATATGCTTTGCCATAATATCAGGTGCCTCACGACCGGTAAATGCTTTAATAGCCGTAGATGTTCCAAAACCGAGCATCGCCGCTTGACCGAGTGCCAAACCTGTGATTTGCAAATCGCTATTTTGCCTGCTCTCACCGTAAAAATATAAACTCAGCGGAACTGCAAAAGGCACAAGTGCACCCACAACCCCCGAAGGAATGCCCGCAAAAGCAACCGCCTTATGGTTGTAGGCAAATCTGTTCCATTTCCAATCGGCACCGCTCTCCACCATAACATAAGTCCCTCCGACTGCGGTTATCCAAGGCAATCCGTATCCATAAGAAAAACCGCACAGTAAATTCCACCCGATTCCGTTAAATATATCCGTAAAAGGAACGGAATTAAATTCTGGAGAACTCTCTGTTTTATGGGATAAGGTTTGGGGGAGTTCTTCAGAGATTATTATAGTTTTTGTTTGCTCTTGCCCGTAAACGGCAGGGGCGGCGATGAGCATTACACCGCAAATAAAAATCAGTTTAAGTAGTTTCATTGAGACGAGTTCCTGCGTTGAGTTTTAAGGTGAGTAAAACGCTGATAAAAATATTTAATTTATATTGCGGTATATTTTTTGTGAGTTTGCCAAACAGTTCGGCTTCTTTGCGGATGATTTGCCTCGCCATTTTTTTACCGTTCGCAGTTGCCACTATAAAATTAGCGCGTTTATCCAATGGATTTACCTCTCGTTTTACAAGTTTCTTTTTTTCTAACATATTGATAAGCCTAAGCACCGTAGATTTATCTTTTTTAGAAATGTCAGCAATATTTTGCTGTATCATATCCTTTTTGAAATATGCCATAAGCAATATACCAAAAGCCTCGGATGGAATGTCTATACCCGAACCTTGCAGGTTTTTATCAAATACGGTCTCTATAGCGTGTAGCGTAGAGGCAATGTTAAAAGAAATCGGAACTTTGTTTTGTTTCATACATAGCAGAATATAGAAAAATTAGTTGCACTTGTCAACTATATTAGTTGATTTTTGAAACTAATTTTTCGCAAATAAACTTTCGGTTAAACTATTCCTCTATTTTTCCAATTCTCTAATCTTATACCCCATACTCTTGTAACTCTTTTCACGCTTGTGCCACATACGAAACAGGCGAGGTTCGTCTTGTTCTGCATAATCATAAATGCGAACGCTCTCTTTACCTGCACTTTCCCTATGCAACCGCCCTGCATATTGTTGAATCGTGCCTTTCCAAGAAATCGGCATTGCAAGCACTAAAGTATCTAACGGCGGATGGTCAAAACCCTCGCCGATTAAACGACCTGTTGCTAAAAGCACTCGCGGAGCGGAATTCTCCAATGCGTTCAACTCGGCAAGTACAGTCATTCGCTCTTTCTTGGTCATCCGTCCGTGCAATGTCCAACAATTCGCCAATTCACTTGGCAGCAAATTTCTTAAAATGTCAATGTGTTCCGTTCGCTCTGTGAGAACAACGATTTTTCGTCCTTCGTTATATGCGATGGTAATGTCATCTGCAATTCTTCGATTTCGTGAAATATCGTTTGTTATGATACGGTATAATTCTTGTATAGATGTTTCAGGTGGAATATTCATAGAAAATATTCGTGGGAAAAGTTCCTGATTCACAGGCATTGTTTCTAAGTTTTTTGCCTGATGTCTTATGGTACCACATTGCATAAAAACAATGGGATGATGTCCGTCTCGCCGAAAAGGAGTTGCGGTTAAACCCATAATATAACGGGCTTTGGATTGCTTTATCACCTGTTCAAATGAAAAGGCAGAAATATGGTGGCATTCATCCACAATAATTTGTCCATAATTTTCTAAAATATCAGCAACATTTTTTTGACGGGAAAGCGATTGTAAAAGTGCAATATCCAAACGACCCGACAACTTCTTTTTTCCCGCACCGAATACGCCAATTTCTTTTTTCGGTATGGAAAGAAAATTCACCATTCTATCTTGCCATTGCCGGAGTAGATCACCGCGATTTAATAAAATCAAAGTTTTTTCCTTTCGAGCAGCAATCAAAGCGGCGGCGGTTACGGTTTTGCCAAACGCAGTCGGAGCACACAAAACGCCAATATCATATTTGAGCATTTCTTGCAAAGCCTCATTTTGTTCTTTGCGAAGTTTTCCCGTAAATGAAATGTTCAAATCTTGTGCGATAGGCAAACGGTTATCTTGTATGTTGATTTGAATATTGTTGGCTGTGAGCATTTCGATTAGAGCATCGAGGCAACCTCGCGGAATACCGATATATTTTTGAAAATTTTCCGCACAACCTATGATTCTTGGTTTGTTCCAAATAGGCAAACGCATCGCTTGTGCTTTGTAAAAATCAGGGTTCTGAAAAGCCGCTAACCGTATAATGCGATTACTCAATGCTTGCGGCAAGTCCGCTTTTTCAATATAAATTTGGTTAGCCAAAACGATAGACAAATTTTCAGGTAATGGCTGTTGTATTTTTATGGATTCCGTTTTTGGTTGTTTCCAAGGTTCTGCGTTTTCATCTTCCATAGGAAAGGCAATGTCTAACGGATGTTGGTTTTGGCAAAATGCAGAAACAATTTCATCTAATTTTTTGCGATTCAATTTTTGTACAGAGGCGAGAAAATTCCATTGGTCGGGATATGAGGTAAAATTCTCATCGACAAAAACGCTGAATCCTTTTTTGCGTGGAATTTTTTGTAAAGGCAAAGCGATTAAGTTTCCAAAACCTCCTTGCGGCATCGTATCTTGATTCGGAAAAAATCTATCATAACTGGAGAGTGAAAGTTGTCTCGTTCTTTGGCAAGTATGACTGATCAAAATCGTTCCCAATTGCCGAGCGATGCGGGCGGGAGTTGCATCTTCCATAAAAATCCATATATGGGCACCCTTGCCCGAACGGGAAATTTCAAGTACCGCAGGGATGCTCAACTCCTTGCAGGAAAGCATAAAAGACTTAGCATCATCTTTCCAATTTTCTTCATCAAAATCCACAGCCAAGAAATAGCAATGATCATTTTTAAGCAACGGATATACGCCTATAGTTTGCACTCCGTTCAAATGATCGTAAATCACTTGATCGGTTACAGGCATTAGCAACCGATTAGAACAATCGCCGCATTTCATTTTTGGTTTATCGCAAATCCCGAACTTCCATTCATTACCGCAAGCAGGCGTATAACCCGATTTCCCTATTTTTGATTCCCATCGTTTTGGGTAAATATTTTCACGACCTCGGAACAGTCCTCGGAATAAAGCAACTCGTTCATCAAGCGATAGCGAATTTTGTATTACGGGAGCAATTGGCGGCGGCGGAGTTGGAAGATGCCAATCGATACCGTGTTGAGTGAGCAGTTTTTTAAGGCGAATAATTTCATCTTGCAATTCTTGCAGTTCTAAGGTGGCGGGGGGCATAAGTTTCCTAAAAATAAATATTTTTTTGGTTCAATGCAAGAAAATTATGTTATGCGAACTTTTGGCGTGAATAATAAGGATTTATCTTGCATAAAGTTCGCAACAAAATTGAGTTGTGTGCTCTCTATGGAATAGTCTCCGTTTTTTATGATTTGAAAGGTTTGGAGAGTTGTTCTATTAGTTTTATACATATTTCAATAATTCTTCTCGTGTTATACTCGTGCTGCAACACAATTATTTACAATACACCACTTCATTCATTTTAACATCAGTCGCACTTTGAGGCAGGGTGCTGCGAACTTGAGCGGAGTAGGCTATTCCCAAGCGGGGAACATTTTTGAATTGCGAGAGACAGCGATCGTAATAACCTTTACCGTGCCCGATTCTACCGCAGTCTTTTCCGAATACAACTCCCGGAACAAGAAAGGCACTCGGTATAATAGGCGGTTCATATTTGTCTATTGACGGCAAACCCGCGTGAGGTTCAAAAATTCCAAATGAGCCTTTCTCCAAGTCGTTATTTAAATTACCCACAAAAACAAATTCCATTTCTGCACTTGTTTCACCGTTTGCATTTTTTATTATACGAGGCAAAAGCAAACGATTTTCCTCACATAACTTTTGCAGATACAACCGAATGTCAGGTTCAAACTCGTTCGGAAAAAATGCCGCGATAAAACCTTCTTCCAAAACGGGATGCTTTGAGAGCACCGCCACCAAATCTTCAGATTCAGCCGTTCGTGCATTATGCGACATTGCCGCCAATTTATCTTTTGCCCAAGTTCTAAACTCCTGCGGCGTTTTCGGCAATTTTGCAAGCGGAATTAAATCCCGCCAAATGTTTTGTTGCCACTTCATAAAATTCGCTTTTTCAAGACGATTTTCCCAAGAACCGAATATTGTATCGGCAAGCGTATTCAGTTGAGATTGTTTCGCCAAAAGTCCCGAATCTATTCCGAGTTCATCGGCTTTTGCATTTCTCAACTCGCGCAATTTCTCGCGCAAATCATCGTTAATCGCGGAGCGCGGCGCAACGGTTCGCGGCGGAGGTTTTGGAAATTCCGAACTCGGCGTTAAAATTGCTTTATTCAAAGAACCCAAAAATGAGTTCATCAACTCACCCTTTATATTTCTCGGCAGGTGCGGCAAATCGCGCTCACTTATTTTCCCACGCGTTCTCCACACCCTACACCCTACACCCCTGCATTGCAAAGTTTCTACATTCTCCCACGATGTTTATGCCTTCTATTTTTTCGCGATTTTTTCCTCCTAAATTTAACGAGGAAGCGGCGAATTTTATAGATGATAATCCCGAATATATTTTAGTCGATAATAAAAATGCATTTGGAAAAATGCTCGGAGTTTTGTCGCAGGCAAATTCTTGCACCATAGATACCGAAGCCGACTCAATGTATCACTATCAGGAAAAAATTTGCCTCATTCAAATTTCGGCGGGTAAGTTTCATTTTTTAATAGACCCGCTCAGCAGCCTGAATCTAAAATCTCTTTGGAAGTGCAAGGCGTTAAAGCGAATTACATTTCACGCCT
>BNUP01000053.1 GCA_025997455.1 Fibrobacterales bacterium
GCCGCAGATTTGGCTGCCGCCGCCCGAACTCCCGCCGCGCTTCTGTGATGTCCGTCGGCGATATATACGCACGGAAGAGCAGCGAATGAAATCCGTAAGCGGTCTATCAAGGTTTCTTCGTCGATGAGCCAAACCGTGTGCCCAATTCCGTCTTCGGCGGTGAAGTCGTAAATGGGGGCTTTTTGAATTACCGGTCTGAGGAGTGCGAATTGCCCTTTGTCGCGGTATGTGAGAAAGACGGGTCCGGTTTGTGCATTTGTTGCGGTGATGTGGCGGAGGCGGTCTTCTTCTTTATCTGCACGGGTGAGTTCGTGTTTTTTTATGATGTTTTTGTTGTAGTCTTCCGCTTTTACGCAGGCTACTAAGCCGTATTGTTCGCGCCCTTGCATTGTTTGGCGATACACATAAAAGCAAGGTTTTTCGTCTTGAAAAACTACCCCTTCCTTTTCCATTCGCTTTAAGTTTTGGCGGGCTTGTTCATAGACCTTAGGGTCGTAGGGGTCAGTTCCCGGCAGTTCAATTTCCGCACGGGTGACCCTCAGGTAGGAGTTCGGTTTTCCTTCTGCCATTTCTGCCGCTTCTGTGCGGTTCATAACATCGTAAGGCAGGGATGACACTTCGGCTGCGAGTTCCGATTTGGGTCGCAGGGCACGAAAAGGATGGATTGAAAACATAATGTGGAATGTAGAAAACTTTGCAGTGCAGGGGGGTATATAGGGTGTGGGGTGTAGGGTGTAGGGTGTGGAAAACTCGGCGGTGCATTTAGGGGAGAAGGGAGAAGGTTGGTGTAGGGGCGTGGGAATAGAGTGTAAAGTTGAAAGTTAAAAGTGTAAAGTTATTATTCTCTACTCTCTACTCTTTACTCTTTACTCTTTACTCTTTTCACTTTTTTGTGGTGTTCTATCCACACCGCGTTCCCCATACCCCATACCCTACACCCCACAATTTTCTACCTTCCCCCAGTAACTAACTTTGGAGGATTTATGGCTTTTGGTTGGACAGACGAGTTGCTCACGGGTAATTCAATGATAGATGAGCAGCACAAGGTGCTTATAAAGGCGATTGTCGATTTACTGGAAGCGAGTAAATCGGGAAACGGCTTGAACGAGGTTAAAAAGACCGTTGATTTTTTGGCGGATTACACCAATAAGCATTTTAGGGAAGAAGAGGCGTTGCAACAAAAATACGCTTACCCCGATATTGAAAATCACAAAAAACTTCACGCCGCGTTTGTGAAAGTTGTTGAGAAAATCAAGGAGAGAATTAACGCAAACGAGTCTCTGCTCACCATTAGCATCGATGTACAGCGGGCGGTTGCGGATTGGTTTGTGAATCACATTCTGCGCGAAGACAAAAAAGTCGCAAAGCATATTCAGGACAAAGCGGCATAAGGGAACTTCTAAAAATTGTTGGAATACCTTCAGGTAACCTCTACCAACCTCATAAGAGGTTGGTAGAGGTTACCAAGCGGCATGGGCGAACTGCGTTTTTATGGTGAAAAAGTGCAGTGAACAAAAACGGTAATGCGGAGAACAAAATATGGCAAGAGATTATATAAAAAGCACGCGGAAAAGTTTGGATATGGAGTCATTGCAAGACCTCCGTTTTCCTATGGTTATGGAACTCGGCAAGGCGAAGGTGACCGTTCGCGATATGCTGAATTGGCAAAACGGTTCGGTTATTGAATTGGATAGAGTCGCAGGCGAAAATGTGGATTTGGAGATTAACAAAAAGGTTATGGCTAAGGGCGAAGTTGTGGTTATGAATAATCATTTGGGCTTTCGCTTGGTGACTCTGCTCTCTCCGGAAGAACGACTGAAGAGTTTGTAAATGCCTCAACGCAAATTACACGACCGCTTTCACGAAAGATTTCCCAACATTCCAATTTGGCACGCCCCGCCCTTTTTAATTCACGCTTCACTTTGGATTTTCATTTATCTTGTGCCGGTGATGCTGATACCGTCAGGTCGTGAAAATGCGTGGCAGTTCCGCTATTGGACTACTGTTCCGTTTTTGGCGATTATGCTTTCGTTTTATGTCAATTATTTGTTTTTAATTCCCAAATTTCTTTTCAAAAAAAAATTAGTTATTTATGCACTCATAAATATTGCGATGTTTTTTTTGCTGTCGTATCTCGGAGGGCTGTGGCACGAACATGTAGTTTCGCTCGGTTATTTGAAACAGCATCCCGATGATTTACTTTCTCCCGGTTTCAAGGTGGTAAAAACTATTCTCGGTTTAATATTTGTTCTCGGAATTGCAATTTCAATTCGCACCACAAGCAAATGGTTTATGATGGAGAACAGCAGTCAAAAATTGCAATTGGAACACCTGCACAGCGAACTTACAATATTAAAAACACAAATTTCTCCTCATTTTCTTTTTAACACTTTGAATAATATTTTAACGCTCATAGATATAAATTCTGAACTCGCAAAACAGACCGTTCAACGACTTTCAAATCTTTTGCGTTCTATACTTTACGATGCGGAGGCGGATAGTGTGCCTATAAAACAAGAGGTTGAATTTTTGATAAATTACTCAAATTTAATGCGTTTGAGATACGATGAGAAAAAACTTCACTTCAATTTGGAAACCGACCTTGAAGAACCAGATGCGCAAATTGCACCGCTGCTTTTAATTCCGCTTTTGGAAAATGTTTTTAAGCACGGAGTCGGCTCCGACGGTTCTGCGAGTATAGACATAAAAATTACATCAAAAAAGGGAAAGATAATTTACGAGAGTTCAAATACATATTCCCCTAAAACGCACACCGATAAAAGCGGCAACGGAATAGGTTTGGCAAATGTGCTCAAGCGACTCGAACTGCTTTACGAGAATCGTTTTTTATATGACAGCAAAATTGCAGGCGGAAATTATATAATCAGGCTGCAGGTGGAGGTTTAACGGTTTTTAACGGTTTTTATTACCGCAAATCGCATTACCGCGAGTTCAGGTAGTCTAAAACCTTTTGAGTTATGTCGTTTTCGTTTTTCCAAAAGAGCACCGCACCTGTTGCTCGGTCTAAAACATAGTCATAGCCTTCACTGAGGGCAATTTCATTTACCGCTTTTTTTATCAAGGCGATTATAGGGGCACTCACCTTTTCATTTTCACTCAAAAGTTCGCCGTTTCTTCCGTAGATTTTTTCGATAAAATTTTTAAGTTCTGCATCGCGCCGTGCATATTCCGCATCTAATTCGCGCTTTTGCTCATCGGAAATCATAAGGGACTGCTTTTCTAAGCGTTCCTTTACAAATGCAAGTTCTTTCTGCAAAAGGTTTGCCTGCTGTTCCCATTTGGCAACTTGCCTGTCGTATTCCTCTTGTGCTTTTTTTGTGCCTTTGTATCCCTCAAATACGAGTTTTGAATCTATATGCGCAACCCGCATTCCGTCTGCCGCAAATGAAAAATTAAATGCCAAAGCGATAAAAGCAAAGAAGAAAATCGAACGCATAAGGGTAAGGTAGTTAATTTAGAGTAGAGTGTAAAGAGAAGAGAGTAAAGTTGAAAGTGGGGGTATAGGGTGTGGGGTGTGGGGGGAAATGGGAAATTGTAGGGGCAGGTTTTAATAAGCATAGCCGCCCAATTAAAAAAAAACGAGATAATCTGTATAAACAATGGCGGCAATAAGTATATCTGCCCTATTAAAAAGAAACCTGAGATAATCTGTATATACAATGGCAGAAAACCTGCCCTTAGCAGTGCAGAGTAAATTTAACAAGGGAACGCGGTGTGGATAGAACAACAAAAGCCAAGAGTTTGGCTTTTGTAGAGAGAGTGCTTTAGCACTCGTAAGTTCAGGTTTTTATATACATTGCAAACTCCTTGCAATTCTAAAAGGGCGGGTTAAAAACCACGCCCCTACAATTCCTTTCTCCACACCCCACACCCCACACCCCAACTTGCACCGCCGAGTGATTTTCTACATTCCCTCCTATGAAAAAACTCCTCTCACTTTTTGCAGTATCTGCGCTTGCCCTTGTGGCTTGCAAAAGCACCGGCTCGGTATCGGGCACAGTCATTGACCCATTCACGGGAAAAGCGGTTGAACTCCCAACCGTATATGTAAAGGGAACAACATTCTCTTCGCAAAAAATACCGGGCGGTTTGCCGGACGGAACTTTTAAGTTTGAAGGTATTGAGGAAGGAACTTACACGGTGGAGGCGGGCAAAGGTAAATACTCCAAAGGGCATACGGAATTTACAATTTCAAAAGATGCCGCTAATGCTAAGGCAGATATTTACATTTACAGTCAGAGCACAGACCCCGGACTTTACCGACCTGTAGAAGGTGCGAACGCCGAAAAAATCAGTGCGAGAGCAATTTTCCAGCCGATTTGCAAAGAAACGGGAATTGCATTTAGAACAAAATTCACCGTTGAAAATCCGCAAACAAAAAAGAAAGATGAAAATGTTTTGCCTGCACCGGTAGATGTTCCGCCAGATGTGACTCTGCTCATTAAAATTGCAACTTCCGTGTCCTCACCGATTGAGGCGACCTCCTACCCCATACTCACCGAATCTGCAAAAAAACACGCCGATTGCGATGGTGTAGATCCAAAGGAAACTCTGATCGTCCCGAACCTAAGCAAAGGAACGGTGATTCCCTCTGCCTACAAGAGTGAAAATTTATACGAAATTAAAGGTTCATTGCAGAGCGGAAAACAAATTCTTGCGATTAAGCAAGATGGTAAATTGGTAAATGCCTACTATATAAACGCGAAGTGATTACGAGTCGTTTTCTTTTTCCATTGATTTACACTGCACCTGTGCTCGCAGGTGCGTTGTTGTTATTCCAAAAAATTCCGCAAAATTCCGCAAAATACTTAGATATTGAATTTGGTTATTATGCAATTCTCTCCGTCTTTTTGTGGTTTTGCATCGCTTTAATTTGGAATGCAAAAGAGATTTTTAATAGGGTAAAAGAGACTCTGCCGTCACGGAAGGCTGCTTGCGGACTCGGCGTTTTGCTTGTTGCATTTGCGGCGTTTGCTCTCACTCAAATTGACCTTCGGCACAGAGTTTTGAGCGATGAGACGAGTTGGGAATCGATGGCTTTGGAGATGCGTTTTAATAAAAGCGGCGGAGTGTGTAATCAGGGGGTGTGGAAAGACGGCGTTTTGGAATGCCGAGATGTTGTGAATAATTTTAAGGGTAAGGCGTTTGCACTTGCGCAATCCTTAGCATTTTTATTTTTAGAACCGAACAGGGACACTTCCCTACTGCTGAATTTACCTCTTGCTCTCGGCTCAATTGCTCTTTTATTTTTTGCATTATTTCGATTTACCCGCGATGAATATCTCGCTCTCACGGCGGCGATTTTTTTGGCGAGTATGCCGATTTTTCTGTTTCAGTCCCGTTCCGCATCTACCGAAGTTTTATATGTGTTTTTATTCGCTTTACTTTTGTGCATATACTCGCTTGTGCCTCCAAAAGAAATTAGTGTTCGGCATTTTGCACTCATAATTCCGTTGCTCGGACTCTTTGCACAGACGAGGCAGGAGACCGTTTTTTGTTTTATTCCCTTTGCGTTGTATTATCACGCCTATTTTAGAGAAAAAACTTGGCGATTGCCGATTTTTGTTTTTTTGGTTATTTTTGCGAGTTGGGTTTCTATAAATACAATGATAGCCTACCGCGGTTACGATTTTCAAGGCGGTGAGCATTCTGCACATTCCATTGCAAATTTTATTTACAACTTTAAGTCAGATGTTAAAATTATGTGGAATGCGGGACTTGGCAACAACGGTCTTTTGAAAAATCCATTCTACACAACTTATACTTTGCTTTTGTTTGCAAGTTCAATTTGGTTGCTTTACAGAATAATTTTTCGGCGAAAATATTTGTGGTCGGGATTGTTGTTCGCCTTGTTTTGTTTGCAAATTGCGGTGATACTTTTTAATGTGTCGGGCACTTTTGAAATTGACATAAATCAGAGGTATGTTTTGGTTGCGTTGCCGTTGTTTGCGATTATTATGGCGGTTGGTTTTTGTGATATATTTAAATGTCGCTTATTAGGTTCTGACGACTTATTAACGGGTTCTTCAGAGCCTGCTAAAAATTCAAAATTCGTCTGTATTTTGGCGGCTGTGCTCGCGGTTTATCTTTCGTTTCATCACAAAGAGAGTTTTAATGCTAACATTTTATATAGCCGAAATATGCTTCTCTCAGAGGAAGATTTTTTGAATACGGAGTTAAAAAAACTCCCGTCAAATTCAGTTTTTATTTATGCCAGACCTTGGCAAATGCTCGCAAGCGGTTTAACCGGATTTTCAGAACGGCAATTTTTGGGTTGGTCGCCAAAAGAATTGGATGATATGAGAAATTTTTCCGATGATAACATTTACATTGTGCGCGGGCAAGACGGCTATGGCGAGGTGAATAGAAATTCGCGGGTGGTCGGTTTTAAAACGACTTCAACAATAGATGCAATTTTGCAGGATTATGCAAATAATAAAATTTTTTCTGTGAATAAGCCCTTCGGTTATCCGCTTGAGGCATATAAAATCGGAAGGAAAAGAGGAGAATCGAAATATGAAAATTATTACAAACTTTATTTTGATGTGGGCGATTCGGCATTGAAAGTTTCGGTATCAACTCCAGAGAATACTTCTAATTCAGAGACGAAAAACATTTTAGCAACGGAAAATTACGAACTTCTTTTGGATAACAAGTTTTATGAAAAAGGAAATGAAAAATCGGCAGGTATGCATTACGCAACTTTAACTGCATTTGTCGAAGGCGATACCATAAAAAAGGAAACGCAATTTTTTGTTAGAAGTGAAAATAATCGACTTTTGCAGGATACAAAACCGAACAGTTGGGAGCAGAGTTGGAGCGAGCCTAAATACGGAAAATCGGTGGAAGGAAATACCATAAAAATTGACGGCAGAATTTTTGAATATGGGATAGGCTCTCATTCGCCTTCAAAATTAGTATGGGATATAAACGGCAAATACAAAAAATTTCACGGTTTTATTGGCTTAGATGATGAATCTGCGTGCGGGAACGGAGTTATTTATATTGTAAAAGGAGATGGTAAATCGCTTTACAAATCACGAGTTCTCGCCTCGCACGAATTGGATTCTCTTGAAGTAAATTTGGACGGAATTAAAACACTTGAACTTGAAACACTCGACAACGGCGATAAAGACTGCGACCACGCAAATTGGGCAGGTGCGTGGCTTGAATAGGGGGAAATATGAAATACGGAAAATTATCTGATGAAAAATTGACTGTTAAAAAGAAAAAGGTAAAGAGTGCAAAAATTGAAAAGAACGCAGTGGGAGCGGAAATTGAAAATAACGCGGAAACCTCGAATGTTGCGGAAGGAAAAAACTCCCTGCTAAAAATTCGGGAAAAAATTTTAAACGCAATTGCAGTGATTAAAAAGTAGAGTAGGCTCTGATGACCTCTTAACGAGTTCTTCAGAGATTACTTTACAACTCTATTCCCAGAAAGTGCTTGACCAACTGTGCAATGGCAAACGACACAACGGAAACCAAAGCACACAAGCCGAACATTTCAAAAAAACGAGTTTTGAATTTCAAATCCTTAGCAACCGAAATATAATAGTTGAACGCCGCTATTATAAACACAACAACGGCGAACATAGTAAGCAATGCGTGCAAATACATTTCCTTGGGAAACAGGAGATAAGGTGCAGTCATTAACGCAACGGTTACAAGATACATCGCTCCTGTGTAAAAACTCGATTTAACTGCTTGCGGATCGCCGTCTGCTTTTGCACTCAGGTAAGCGGAGGCAGTCATTGAAAGAGTCGCAGAAATTCCCGTTATGAGACCCGCGAGTGCAACCATTCGAGTATTCTGCAATGCAAATGAAAAACCTGCGAGCGCACCAGTCAGTTCCACAAGTGCATCGTTCATACCGAGCACCATAGACCCGACGAATTTCAATCGTTCTTCGTCTAACATATTTATTAAAACTTTTTCGTGCCGTTCTTCATCTGCACGAACTTGTGCGACTTCGGGAAATTGGTCTATGAATTTGGAATAATTGACAACCGCAGAAGTTTCACCTTTTTCGAGAAATTTTATCATAAAAGTAAAACCGAAAAGTTTAGCAAAAAATAAACTCATATTGACATGAAACCAATTCGCTTTAAGTTTTTTTCCCGTATATTTAGCCCATATTTTTTCGTGGTGGCTTTCGTCTATTGCCAAGTTTTCCAAAATCTCACCGTTTTTTTCGCCGATTTTTTTCGCTATGCGTGAATATATCGTCGCACTGTCTGCCTCGCATTGTTGCATAAAGCAGAAGAATTTTGATGTTTTCGCCGAGAGAGTTGCCATTGTGGGGAAGGTAGAAAGTTTGCACGCGGCGGTGCAGATTAGGGTGTAGGGTATGGGGTGTAGGGTGTGGGGAACTCGGCGTTGCAGAGGAAACCATAAACTACGGTATTGGGTAAAACACCCCGTATCTGTCGTGCAGGTATTCTTTTTCGTTGTAAATGGGTTTTATCAATTCTAATTTTGCAGGAGTTCCAGCGTTGTTCAAACTGTCTGCAATTTCAGCCGCCCGTGCTGCACCCAATAGTTGCCCGATTACGAAAATTGTGTCGCCAAACGCACTTCCGTTTTCATATCTTTTTAATTCGACTTCTTTTTTTGCAAAGTTCAGAGTGCTCTCTTCGCGCATAACTATGTATAACACCAAAGCGGCATATATTATTAGGATAACACAAGCACTTCTTAAAATTGTAAAAAAAATTCTTTTCATCTCTTTTCATCTCGTTAGAAGGGGTGTTCTTTTTGCAATGACAAACTGCCGAAGGGGTAGCGGAAAACACGCGTAGGGGCGGAGTTTGCCCGCCCATTATGCGCGGTTGGAGCGAGGGGAAGGCTTTCCCCTACCTGACATCTAAAAAGGGAATCGGTGCATTGCCGCCCATATAAGTCGGGAGTTGTCCGTTCCATTTTTCAATGGATTTTAAGTTCACATAATCTTTGCCGCCCTGTGCACGAATTGCATCTGCCTGAATGCGTATGGATTCCGCCTCGCCGCGTGCCTGTGCAATTTTTTGGTCTGCCTCAACCTTAATCCGTTCCAAGTTATTTTTCGCCGTGAGTGCCTTTTGCTCCGCGACTTGCTTGTCCTCAATCGCCTCGTTAAATCCCTTGCTGAAATCGAAGTTGGTAATTTGCACGCCGCCCGCATCGACAATTATATTGTAGTCCAAAAGTTGCCTCGTTAAACTCTCGGAAATTTCGTTTTTCACCTGCTCACGCATAGTGAGTAATTCCTCCGCCGCGTATCTCGCCACAACCGCTTTAACCGTTTCCTGTATGCGCGCCGCGATAATTTTGTTCTCAACATCCAAGCCTACTGTCGAGTAGAGTTCTCTTAATTTGACTTGATCCAAGTGGTAGTTTAGGGTGAGAACGGTTGAGACAATCTGCATATTTTTAGATGCCGCCTGTGCCGGTGCCTCTGCTTTTTGCGTGCGAATATCGACCTTTGAAATTGTTTGCATTATCGGGATTTTGAAGTGCAAGCCCTCATCGCTCACCGATGTGATTTCGCCCCAAGTGAAGACCAACGCCTTTTCTCCCGAACGCACGGTGTAAAACGCACCCGATACCACTATTGAGCCTATTACTATTGCGATTATTGCAACAGTGAGAAATTTTGTGCCTATGCTGCCATTTTGATTTACCATTATGGGAATGTAGAAAATTAACTCGGCAGTGCAAGTTGGGGTGTGGGGTGTGGGGTGTGGGGTGTGGAGAAAGGAATTGTAGGGGCGTGGTTTTTAACCCGCCCTTTTAGAATTGCAAGGAGTTTGCAATGTATATAAAAACCTGAACTTACGAGTGCTAAAGCACTCTCTCTACAAAAGCCAAACTCTTGACTTTTGTTGTTCTATCCACACCGCGTTCCCTTGTTAAATTTACTCTGCACTGCTAAGGGCATGTTTTCTGCCATTGTATATACAGATTATCTCAGGTTTCTTTTTAATAGGGCAGATATACTTATTAAAACCTGCCCCTACAATTTCCCATTTCCCCCCCACACCCCACACCCTACACCCCACTTTTCACTTTTCACTTTCAACTTCTGCAACGCCAAGTTCCCCACACCCTACACCCCATACCCTACACCCTAATCTGCACCGCCGCGTGCAAACTTTCTACCTTCCCTCCAATGAACATTTTAGTCACCGGTGCGGCAGGGTTTATAGGGAATGCGGTTTCTTTATCGCTTCTTGCACGAGGACATTCCGTGCTCGGACTCGATAACTTAAACGATTATTATTCTGTGGAACTCAAAAAAGCAAGGCTTGGCAGATGCAAAGAATTTGCAGAACAAGGTTTATTTTCATTTAAGCAATTAGACATAACAAACACGGAAGACATCAATAAATTTTTCGGCGAAAATAAATTTGACAGCGAAAATAAAGTAATCTCAGAAGAACTCCTCAAAACTTTACCTCATAAAACAACAAGTTCTTCAGTTCCAACTAAATTTGACGGAATAATTCATTTGGCGGCGCAGGCTGGAGTCCGCTACAGTTTGGAAAATCCATACACATATATAGATACAAACATAAAAGGCACTCTAAATTTACTTGAAGCGTGCCGCAGAAATTCCATAGATAATTTTGTCTATGCGAGCAGCAGTTCCGTTTATGGAGACAATGCAAAAATTCCGTTCAGCACCGAAGACATCGCAGATTTTCCCGTCAGTTTATACGCCGCAACCAAACGGAGCACCGAACTAATCGCCCACACATATTCGCACTTATTCGGTATTAAAGCGGTGGGACTCAGGTTTTTTACGGTTTATGGCGAATGGGGAAGACCAGATATGGCTCCTATGCTTTTTGCGAAAAACATTTTGGCAGATCGCCCAATAAAAATTTTCAACAACGGGAATATGCGCAGGGATTTCACATATATAGATGATATTGTGAATGGGACAATTGGAATTTTTGAATGGAATGCCGCACGCAAAATTATTGAAAATGATAAAAATGCCGCGAGAACTTTTAACATAGGTCGCGGTGAGCCTGTGGATCTTTTGAATTTTGTGGAAGTTTTGGAAAACGAATTGGGAAAAAAAGCCGAAAAAGAATTTTTACCTATGCAGGCGGGCGATGTTCCAGTAACTTGGGCAGACACTTCCGCACTCGAAAAAGTAATCGGTTACAAACCATCGGTTTCCTTAGCACAAGGCGTTAAAAATTTTGCAAAATGGTATAAATCATATTATGCTTAAAAATCGCATCGCTTTATGGAGAACCGCACTCCGCCCGCTAATTTCAATATCGCTCGCCTTTTGGTTGTGCCATATTCTTTTGCGGATGGTTTTGATTTTTAGGAGCGACCCTTACGGACTTCCGTTTGTGAGCAAGCCCGATTGGTTTATTTTTCACGCCGTTTGCATAGACTTTTTATGGATAATAAATTTTTTTGCGGCGTTTGCAATAATTTCTCTTTTCCTCTCGCCCCGCATTTCACAATACTTTACCAAATTTTATGTAATTATTCAATCTGCACTTTTGTTAATCACGCTTTTAGATAACGAAGTTCAGCGATTTTTGGGAACGCATCTTTCGTTTGGGCTTGCAAACACATATAAAGATACATCGTCTTTACGAATGTTTTGGGAGTATTGCGCATCTGATGTTTCTGTTCCATTTTTGCAATTTTTTCTGTTGGTTTTTCTGTTGCCGCTCGCATATTTATTTTACATTTTGGTTAAAAATTTCAAAGTTAAATCGGCACTAATATCCATAGTTATATTTTACGCAATTTCATTTTTATTTATAAATGTAATTTGGACAGGCAATGCGCGAATGGCAAAACTTGCTCCGGTTGTTTCTTTAATCTATAACGAAATTTTTTCAAAGGATAAAAACGAACGGTTGAACGAAACCGAATTGCTCGCTTACGGAAAATCATATCAAATTTTATGGCTCAAAACGGAGGGAGATTCTCTGTGGGAATTTCCGCAAAAAGAAAAACCGCTTTACCGAGTGCCAAGCGAAGAACTGCAAAATTCACAACAACTAAAAAATCGTCGTGCACAAAAACCGAATTTCATAATGATACTTTTGGAATCGCACAGAGCCTTAAATGTAGATTTTCTAAACTCGACTAAAAATAACTCAACTCCGTTTTTAGATTCTTTGGCGGGTAATTCTCACATCTGGGAACGATTTCACGCAAGCGGAATCCCCACAACAGGCGGCGTTCTTTCCACTCACATTGGCATTCCGCACCACAGTAAAATTGCCATGGCAACCGAACTCGCACATTTGCCCATACCGAGTTTTGTATCTGCCTTACGGGATTCAGGTTATGCCACACACTATTTTTCCGCCGCAGACCCCGCTTGGGACAACTTAAATGTTTGGATGGCAAAATGGTATAACGATCAACATTACGCACGCACACGCGAAGATGATTCGACTTTTTTCAAACACGCCGCAGAATATATAAACGACACTCTTGCAAGCAATAATATTGGGTCGCCCTTTTTTATCACACTTATGACTCGCAGCAACCACTACCCTTTTAACCTCGCCCCCGGAATGCCCGAAAGCGAAAAAGCAAAACCAATAACAGAGCGAATAAACTACACAATGCGTTGGACAGATAAGCAACTTTCAAAGTTTTTTCATTCGATAGAAAATGAGGAATGGTTTGCAAACACATATATAATTATACTTGCAGACCACGGATTTCCGCTCGGTGAAAACGGAGTTTCCACGATGAACGGCGGTGCATTTTCAAATGTCACTTGGATTCCCTTTTTGATTTACGGAAACGGTATTGAGGCAAAAAAAGATACCTCAGCGGCAAGTCAAATAGACATTGCTCCGACAATACTTGAACTCGCGGGAATTTCTGTGCCGAATTGTTTTATGGGGCATAACTTGTTGCGCGGCAACGGCGAAGGTTTATCTTTGGGTGCGTATTTCGGTTTTAGTGCAATAGGATTAGAGGGTTTCAGGCTGATTTCAAAATTTCCTTACGGCTTACAAAACGAGGAGAGTTATCTGTTTGCAGACGGTGACACTCGGCAGCGTGAGAACTTGGCAAGTGAAAACTTAACAACCGTTCGGCAACTCAACGGACTTTTAGATACCTTAATTCGGCTAAGCGACAACGGTTTGGAAAATCCTTAACTGCACACTTTGTTCCTTCCGCGTTCCTTCGCCTCATATAATTTTGCATCTGCCATTTTATATAAAACCTCGTTTGATGTCTCGGCAGAGGGAACAATACTCGCCACACCCGCACTAACCGTAATTTGCACTCTTTCGCCGCTTGCGTTAAAAACTTCGGCAATTTCTATTTTTTTCCTAACTTCTTCCGCTACAACCAGAGCGCCTTCGAGTGCAGTTCCTGGTAACAGCAAACCGAACTCCTCACCGCCCAAGCGCGATGCAGTATCACTTACCCTATGCACCGAATTCAACAAAACATTTCCGATGGTTTTCAAAACCTCATCACCGACCTGATGACCGTGTAAATCGTTTATATTCTTAAATTTATCTGCATCAAAAATAATAAACGAAAGGGAATTTTTCTCCCTCATCATCCGCGAAAATTCTCGGGTCATACTATCGCCGAATGCTCGCCTGTTGTAGAGGTTCGTGAGGGAATCCGTGAAAGACAACTTCTCGACAATCGCCCTCTGCAATGCCTCATTTCTTATAGTCTTAATCAAAATAATGCTAATCACCAAACTTGCAAACACAATAACAAGCGTGGGCGAAACAAAATTTTTGGTAATTATTAAATTTGACATATTCTCAATACTGCTTTTAGGTATTAACAACACCAATTTCCAAT
>BNUP01000054.1 GCA_025997455.1 Fibrobacterales bacterium
TCAGTGTGATTTTGAACTGGTGCTGTAGTCGTTTCGAACGTACTCTGCGCCTGCGTGACCTTTCTACAATTCGTATGCTGGTTTCACTTATAATGCGTGTTGCTTTTCTTCTCTGTTTCTCCATTTTTTTTTTTTAATCATACGGGGCCCCCCGAGACCTACCCCCCATCCTCCCCCCTTTCCCCCCCCGCCCCCCTTCCCATCTCAAGGGGACACCCCCCCCCCCCCCCCACGACCTATCAAAAACGATATGGAAGCGATAGGAAATATTGTGAATTTGGATAAACAGTTTGTTTATTCTCACGATGTTTTTTTAAGGAGAGTGAGGGAGGAATTATTCCGCAGTAATCGCAGAGGAGTCTCCTTTATTTGGATAGAAATTCCTCTTGTGGGATTTATCTACAAGGGCTTTACAATGCGGACTCCGCTTAGAAATTCGCCTTCTATAAACGGCACGGATTTGGAAGTGTGGAAAGTGGCGGTGCAAACCCTGTTGCTCAACAAAAGTGAGATAGATGTTTTGGGGCAGGGTAAAAACGGATTGTGGATTTTATCTCCGAATAAAGACTTTGCTTTTTTGGAAGAGAAAGTAGAAGAGATTCGCGAGAACTTGAAAGTAGCGGGAATAGACGACTCCAACTTAAAGCACCTGAATTTCAAAATTTATTTTTACAGCGGAAAGCCTCAAGCGAGTGCTTACGAGGAAAATCGATTTATAAAGGAATGGAACAGGACTTCAAAAATATTCCGTGTTGAGAGAATTTCAATTAAAAATACAGATACCAAAAATTTCAAAAACTTTATCTCCAACGAGTTAAAAAGATTTATAGACATAGTGGGCGGAATTTTTGGAATTGTTGTATTTTCGCCCGTTATGCTCGCTTGTGCAATTCTTGTGAAAATTGCACTTAGAAAATGGGAAAAGGAGCAGAAGAAACTTGGGAATATTGTCCTCGCCGAATTTATTTTGCAGTTCCTTCAATTTATCCTTTTCCTTATCCGCACCCGGATACATTGTGCGGAATTTATAGCAACGGAAAGAAGTTCCGTTTATGCCGAGCCGAACCTGCTTAAATAAAACTGTCGTGTCTTGCGGGACAATATTCCCAAGTTTCTTCTGCTCCTTTTCCCATTTTCTAAGTGCAATTTTCACAAGAATTGCACAAGCGAGCATAACGGGCGAGTTAGCGTGCAAATGTGCGTTGTCATTGCGGGCTTGATCCGCAATCTAAAAGGATTTGTCTATGAGAATAATTTCTGAAAAAGTTTTATCGCTCGACAATTTTGACTTTCCCGAAACTCTGGCGTTAAAGATAGAGAACGAGGCGGAAAAAATGAAAAAAGACGGGTGGTTTTATTCTCACAGTTCAACGGATGAGTTAATGGAAAACATCGTTTTGTTCTTTGAAAGAGAGGAGTAATATTTTTGTAGGTTTTACTTTCTATAGTAGGCTCTGAAGAACTAGTTAAGAGGTCGTCAGAGCCTACTAAGCGACATGGGCAACCGTGTTTTTATGGTGATAATGTCATCCTGCGGCGAATGCTCGCAGTATCGCCGTCGTCTTTGAAGAACTCCTTATTTTATGAGATAAAGTTTGAGGGAGTTCTTCAGAGATTACTATATTTATTCATAGAACCGCAAGCAAGGAGCATTTATGGCTACAGTTACTATTAACAGACCATCGAGAACTACAGTTATACCTCGCAGGGTAGCCTCGACTATGCGTTTACCCGCAGTTAATGTGCCGGAGCAATATCATTCGGAACCTGAATTGTCAGAAGAAGAAATTTTTGAATTAGTGAACAAAACAGTAAAAGCATCTCGAAGAAAAAAACATGCGGAAAAATTTAGAAAAACGATGCAAGAAATGCAAGTTTTGGCGCCAACTATTTGGGAAAACGAAGAGGAGTTTCAAAAAGAATTACAAAGTATCATAAAAAAAGTCAGAGCAGAATTATGATAAAAATAGTGATTGACTCTAATGTGATATTTTCCGCAACTTTTTTCGGCGGACTTCCACAAAAAGTTTTAGACTTGGTCTTATCCGAAAAATTAGTAGCAGTTGTATCGGAAAATATTGTTGAAGAGTACAAAAGAATCATAAAAGAAGAAGTAAAAAGAGTTTCAAAATTTGAAATAGACGATTTCCTTTATCTATGTGAAAAAATAAGCCCGAAGACCCATATAACTATTTGCCGAGATACTGATGACAATATGTTTCTGGAATGTGCAATTGACGGCAAATGTATCTATATTGTGAGCGGAGACAAAGATTTGCTTGTGCTTAAAGAATACGAAGGCGTTAAAATAATGACGGTGAAGCAGTTTTTGGATAATTTTGAGGATGGGTAAAGTATGTTCAAAAATCAGCGGTTTGTTATAGGTAAAATGCTTTCCACAAAGCGGGCACCTGCGGAATTAGGGTAGGCATATATACCCATTCGCTCCTACAAAAGTGCCTCTGCCTTTCCAAAATACCCGTCTATATGACTAAAAAATGACATTTTTTTGACAAAGTGCATTTTTTTTAACCGCATTGCCTTAAAAAAATCTATATTTATATATGAAAAACAATGTTGTTTCACTTTAACCTATAGGAGTTCACTATGAAGGCAACAAAAAAAGGATTCACACTCATCGAATTGATGGTTGTGATAGTAATCATCGGTATTTTGGCGGCAATTGCAATTCCAAAGTTGTTTGGAATGACCGCCAAGGCAAAAGCCCAAGAAGTGGGTCCTGCCGCCGGTACTTGGAGCAAACTGCAACAGGCGTTTATTGCAGAAACTGGAAAAGTCGGCTCGTTTGCAAAAATCGGCTACACTCCTCCCGGAGCGTCACAGTCTACAGTGAACGCAA
The DNA here is from genome assembly GCA_025997455.1 of Fibrobacterales bacterium. Lineage (GTDB taxonomy): Bacteria > Fibrobacterota > Fibrobacteria > Fibrobacterales > Fibrobacteraceae > BNUP01. The sequence goes on from BNUP01000054.1 coordinate 2,861, forward strand.
GCGGTACAAAATTCTTCTGGTATACCACCAATCTTACAGGTACCTCTGGGACCGCTGGTGCCACAGCTGGCACCGATGAATCTACTAGTGCAGAGTGGACTGCAACCATCTCTGCCGTGCTTGGTAATTGTACTACCGCTGGAGGAACATGGGGAGTTTTTGTCGATGCTGTGACTGGAACGGCTGCTGCCAAAGGTGCTGCGATTTCTGACTCTGAATGTAGTGTCTTGACACCCCAGTTCGCAAATATAAAATAATTGTCTGATTAGTAAATGTATTCGTTTACGCCCATACAAGGGATTTCCATGATTTTGTGGGAATCCTTTTTTTGTTGGTTGGATATGGACGGGTTTGTGATTTTTTGTATATTTGTAGAGAAAGGAGAATTTTATTATGTATATGGATACTATTACTAAAAAGGGACGATATCCCCTTGCTTTTATCCGAGGCTTCGCCTCTGTTTTCAATCTTTCCGGCAGTCTTTTTATAGATGTTCCCGATTTGTCGGGCGGATTGGAGCGTGATTCCGCTATGCTAAAACAGGACTGGATACGGATTGGCGGCGATATACGCAATGCAATGGATAAAATAAATGCTTGAGAACTCTATTGAAACTTCCGTCACCTATGTTGGACCGTTGCCACCGGCAAACGATTTTTCAAAATATGAACAAACGCTCCCAGGCGCGGCTCATAGGATTTTAACTCTCGCCGAGCAAGAAGCCGAACATCGCCGTAAAAATGAAAACAAATTAATTGATGAATCTATTTCTTTAGGTCGTAAAGGGCAGATTTTTGCTTTTATCATTGCACTTGTATCGCTTGGCATTGTTTGCACTAGTTTTTTCTTTTCTCAACCGTTTGCGGCAATTGCGCCCGCCATCATTGCATTTACTAGCCTTGCATCAATTTTTGTCGGTAAACACACATCCAAATAAAGCCTGATAAGCCAAGCGGAGCAAGTGTATAACCAATATATTGCAAAGCAAAACGAAGGAGAGCCAAAAAATGCAAAAAAACTCCACGCCATTAGCGAATTAGAATCGTTACTGACAAAAAAACAGTTATACGAGTCCCATAAGCTTGCAAAAAAAGATAGCCTTGACATAAGACTGGGTGCTTTGGCTCGACTACAACGCTCCCTTTTGACTGTTTTCTTTGCAATTGGGGCTTGGGTTGCTGCTGTTTGTGGAATTGTTTAGGGATTGGCACCTCTTGCGGGTGCCCAGTATAAATTGGGTTTGTGATTTTTTTGTATATTTGTAAAAAAGGAGAATTTTATTATGTACGCTACATACCATTTGCAGACCGATGAACTCAGTAGTAGGGTTATAGACTCTATCAAGGATGTATTTAAAAATCAGCGACTTGTTATACTGACAGAGGCAGCATATAGCGAAATGGAAAAGTCAAAGCGAAACTTAGAATATCTTGCTCGCATAGACAAGGCAGAAAAAGATATTGATTCCGGTAAAGGTATTGTGAAAACGATTGCAGAATTGGAAAAATTGGCCGATGAATGATATTATATTCGCTCCCGATGCTTTGTTGCAATATATGGAATGGCAAACAGAAGATAAAAAAACATTGAAACGAATCAATGCTCTCATTAAAAATTTAAGGATATTGTCTTGCAAAGGACATTACGAATAGAGATATATGAAAATTCGCCTCCTGTTAGCCTCCTTGTTTCGATCCAAAAACTTGTTGCTTTTGATTATTGCCTGTGCCATACTGCTCGCCATCTATCTTCTGCCGAGTTTTGAATCGGGTAAGTGGTTGGTAAAGAAATTGGATGTGTATTCCCCTTTTTGGATATTTTCATTGCAATTTGGTCTTGCACTATTACTGTTTGTAGAATTGTCTAAGGATTTTTGGAGGTGGATTCGCAGGAGCGTATCGAATACGCCATCCCCATTGTCCGTCTATACAATAATTGCCTTAATCGCAATTATTGCAGTCTCAATTTTTATTTGCGTTGCTTGGATAGAACCAACATCCAGGGTTCAGGCAGATGAAAGCATTTACCTAACAACCGCACAAAATTTATACCACAACCAAATAGGCATCCACTGCATGGAGGGGACATTTTTGGAGGATGGATCTTTAAGTTGTGTTATATCAGGATCTATAAAGGCGAGGGGTATTTCTTATTTGTATATGCTTGTAATGCCTTTTTTGGGGACGGAATTGTATTGGGTTTATAATTTTCAAACTATTATTTTATTTTTAACTCTGCCGATATTCTTTTTGTCCGTGAGGATTTGGACAAAAAATGATTCCCTATCTTTGATAGCGACAGCACTGCTCGGTGCTCACCCGCTTCTCTTATTTTTGTCGCGGTCGTCCAGCCCGGAGGGTTTGTATGTATTTCTATTTGCTTTGTCGATGTTGTTCCTAAAATGGGCATTAGATAGAAATTCAATTCGGCATTATCTTTTGCTCGCCCTAACGCTCGCCTTTTTTGCGCAAACAAGATCCGAAACGGTATTTTGCCTATTTGCGTTCGTAGGGGTGGTATTTTATAGAAATCGCACCGCATTTCCCGCATTCCTCACTACTCTCTCGTTCTTTTGTGTTCCTATTCTTTGCACATTGTCTTTAGGCAGAGGTCATAATCTTCAGGGGGGGGGCTTTTCGGCACATGGGCATTTGTTGGAGAACATTGAGATTAATTTTAAAATAACGGCATTGAATTTTAATCTTCAGCATTTTATGCCCTATTTTACTTGGCTTGCATTTTTTGGGTTGGTTGTTTTAATTGTATTGGCAATTAAGGAACTCAAGTATAGGCGTATTGCTCTGTTTTTTCTGTTGCTCTCTCCTCAATACGCTATTCTTTTTGATGCGGTAAGCGCGGATTTTAATTTAAGTGTCCAACATCGTTTTCTTTTGGTTGTGCTCCCCATTATGGCATTTTTAGGAGCCTTGTTTTTATGCCAAACTGCATCTGCTTTGGAGAAAATAAAAATATTCAAAAACATAAACGCAAAAATTCCCTTGACGGGTGTGTTGCTTGTTATTATCGTAAATACACTGTTTTTTTACGACAACTTTAAAAACGACAATGAAATAGAAAAAAATCCTCTTTTAATTGAGGATCAGTTGATTCGAAATTTTTTAAAAGAAGAAAATCCTTCCCGCAAATTATTGTTTACTGGAAATCCGACACTTGTGCTTAGTTATGGAACCTCTAGTTACTCCTATTACAGCATGTTTGCTTTTGATTCTAACGATGTCCAATCTATGATCAAAGAATTTGGCGGAGAAGTGTATTTTATAAATGGATTTTTTTGCGGGCAAAACAACAGTATGCCAAAGATGCAAATGGGGAGTGTTGGCCCGATATGCGACAGATTTGATGTTTACTTTAAGACAGATAAAATTTTGGATACTATTTTTTTAAATAGAAATTTTGAACTTTCTAAAATCATAGGATTAACGGATAGGGATTCAAAAAATTTACTTCGAATATTCTATAGGAATGATAATATTAAGGATTCCATAATGTCTGTGGACTATATGAAGTTAAAAAAAGACTCTGTTGCATGGAAAGTAAATGTTTTCATAAACGATTCTCTAATCACAGAAGTCCCGTACCAATATGGGATAACTAGAGATTTTTATCCATTTCGCTTGTTTAGCAAAGACACAAATCGCATCGATATGTTTATCATTGATTCTTTAACGAGCGATACCATTCACAAAGACTATTGGAAACTTTTGAGAAATTATTAGATCCCACTATCAAGCTCAATAACGCATAAATTTATTTTTTCATTTAAGCATACCACATCATAATGGATAGATAAATAATTTATGAACAAAAATTCATCTAAAGAAATCCTTTCGGATAAAAAGAAAATCTTCTGTTTTTGTTGAACTTGTGCCTTAGAAATTTGCTTCTCAGCTTCTTTTGGTATGTCCATACGCCACCCAAATACATTAAGAGGTTCATTGGCAGCGGGTGCACCATAAACAAAATAACTGTGATTGTTGCCGACTTGGTGTTTGTAGTACTCATAAGCATAGGTGGCATCAGCATACACGGCAATCGCATCATCTTCGCTTGCGTTTTGTAAAAGCCATAAAATGTCATTTTTAATAGATGGTTCCCACGCAGTTCCAGCACGCATTTTGTTGACATTCACAAGCAAGGCCGTAACTATTACGCAAAAAAGGAGCGATAGCGAAATTAAACGGCTTTGGAAACATATTTTTATCCAAAGTTTGGATGTGCAAAATGCCACGGGGAGCAAAACCACAGGGAAGGCATAAAGCATTAACCTAATTCTAATGATTTTATTATGACCTCCCAAGGGATAAATCTGCAAAAGATGGCAAAATAAATGTGCCCCGCAAACAATCAAAATAATAAAAAAAATGTCTCTCTTTTCCCTAAACAACAACACCATTCCGGTAATAAATAAAATGAGGAAAATGACGCAGTTCACCCAGGCAATAGTCGTGAATTGTGTAAAATATTGGAACAATGGAACCAAAACTCTATTAACATAAGGCACAATATTTTGCGGAAATCCTCCCCATGAATAGTAGACGGGTTCCCAAAATTGTGCATAAAAATCAGTTTGAAGTTGCCCTCGCAAATAAAAAAAGTAATACAAAACACCCCATAAAAAAACGATTATAATTTTATACCGATTCTCGATTAAAAAATTTTTAAAAATTACTTTTTTATACAACTGGACAAAAATCGTAGTAAGCACACCTAAAAGAACAAAGACCGTGGGCAAACTACACAAAATGCCAAGCATCGACAAAAAAATCACCTTCCAAGACAATCTCCCCTGCTCCCAATCTTTTGCGTAGGCAACATACAAATATAAATAAACAACACTGAACAATGCCTCGGTGCTGTATTGCTTAAATTCGGAGGCATAATATAAAAGCGGCTCGGATACCACAATTAAAAACATAAAAAAACAACAAAAAATAATATCGAATTTTAATAGACTTAATTTATAAATAGAATAAAAAAAGGCTAGATATAAAAGGAAAAAAATACAGTACCAATTCTGATGTGCCAAAAGGAACACTTAAGAGTTTGGTGAGAAGCAAAAAAATAAGTGGTGCACTTTGATTGTAGATCAAATTTCCTATTAAAATATCGACAAAGTTATTTTTATAAATAGCCGCGGCAAGTGCAAACTCATCGCCCCACATTTCCTTATGGTTAATGTATAGATAAAGCCTAGCGAACACTCCTAACGCAACTAAAAAGAACACAATAATGTGGCACACTTTTTGCGGGGAGGCGGACATAAAAGTTATACGGGCGATACCATTCACAAAGACTATTGGAAACTTTTGAGAAAGTTTTAGCATTACACCGCCACTACATCAAAAATTCGCTTGTTCTCGTAATCTACCCATTCCGCAGAAAAGGAATCGCTGCGATTCTTACGAAAATCAAATGTCAATAAATAGCCGGTATCCTTCGCCTTGCTTTCCAAATATCCCGCAAGTTGTCTGTATGCTTTTTCGTGTGCATTATCGCCTCGCCAAATTTTTAACTCCACTATAAATTGCTCTTTGCCGAACAAAACCAAAATATCGGTGCGTTCGCTGTTGCGCGTTTCGCTCTCCACAACAGCAAATCCTTTGCCGTTTAAAAAGGGCTTTAGGTAAGTTAAAAACAGCAAGCGGCATTCCTTTTCTAAAAACTTCTCATTTTGACTACTGTAAAGTTCGTAATAATGCTGTGCAAATTTTTCAAGGCACAAACGCATATTGAGTTTGCCGTCCTCTAACACACCGCTGGAAATATCTTCGGGGAGAATACCTTTGATTTGCTCCATTTGAATAAAATAGTTATAGAGTATGGTCTCAAAAATCTTGTTGCCAACAATTACAAAATTTCCTTTTCTCATTAGAAATCCAAATGTAAGTCCAAGTTCTATAATTGTGTTCATTGAATTATAATCAAACACTTTGCCGTCAATAATAATATCATACATAATCTGTTTTAGTTCGGGATAACTTTGCAGGTTTTTGGAGAGGTCGTCAAAGAGCGTGTTAGTACTATATATCAACTCCTTTACCGCGTTTTGAACTCCGCTTACAGTCCAATCTTTTTCTAAATCCTCGTGGATAATAAGGCACAGTTTTGATACTAAAAACGGATAGCCGTTTGTATAATACCTGAGTTCTTTTGAGATGCTTTCAATGTCCATTCCCGTGTGATAATCCGCCTCATATTCGTTTAACATCGTTGCAATTTCGAGTGTGCTAAACGACATATCCACCTTAAAATCTATGGCTATGTTCCAAGGTGAGTTTATGCGTTTTTCGCCGTCTTGCAATTGGTATTGCCCCGAATTGATTAACTTTATTTTTACATTTTTAATGTCATAAACTCCCGCGAGTATCACACTTTGGAAGGTTGGCACATCATCCCTTCGCAAATAACTTTCCCTAAGCATTCCTAAGAATTTAAGAAAAATAAAATTGTTTGAAGTTTTATCTACTTCGTCTATAATTAAAACTACTTTTTTGTTTTGGCACATTAAGGCGATGTAAGCGGCAAGGGATTTGAATGAATCAATGGAGTCATTGCGCCACGCCTCTGCGTTAGGAATAGACTTCCGTTCTAAAACCGTGGCAATTTGATCTAAAATACTGGAGCAAAAAGCCTCCGAAGTTTCAAAAAATTCATCGTCAATGCCTTCAAAACTAATACGAGCGGCTATTGTGCCTTTGGCAAGCAGTGCCTGTTCGAGCAAACGGAGCGTAGTTGTTTTGCCGTATTGACGGGCACGGTTTATTGTAAAATATTTACCTTGCTCTATGAGTTCTAAAATACTATCTATTTTTGCACCTGTATCGACCATATAGTTTCTGCTTGGGATGCAAAGACCGGTGGTACAAAACTCGCGAGGGTAGGGTAATGGCTGTTGTGGTACTGGGAGCATATTGAGAAATATAGAAATTAAAGCGGTGTAAAAAATTTTTGCCGAAAAATATGGCTTTTGTGCAATAAATAGCACAACACTATCCAAAGGGTTTGCAGTCCGTATTTGGAACTGCGCCAAAAATTGATAGAAGACGCTTCTGCAAAATATTTTGCCGATACCGGAATATCACCTATGTGCAAATTGCAGGCTGCTGCTTGCGCCACAATCTGCTGATCAAAAACAAAATCATCGGAGCAATCCTCGTAGCGGAGTTTTTGCAGGCTTTTTTTAGAAAATGCACGGTAGCCCGTGTGGTATTCTCCCAAATTTTGTCCAAAGGCAATATTTTCGATAATGGTTAAAAAACGGTTAGAAATATACTTGTAAAACGGCATTCCGCCTTGTAATGCCTCGCGGCGGGTGCGAATGCGGTTCGCAAACATAATATCGCACACATCCAGTTGAATAAGCCCTGTTAAAAAAGGAACCAAGCGGGGGTCGTATTGGTAATCGGGATGCAGCATTACAACAATGTCGGCTCCGAGTTCCAATGCCGTGTTGTAGCAGGTTTTTTGATTGCCCCCGTAACCCTTGTTTTTGTCGTGTTGAATTACTTTAAGTCCTAACTCTTGCGCAAGGTGCACGGTACCATCTATAGAGCAATCGTCCACAAGCACAATTTGGCTATAACTTTGGGGAGGAATGGCACTCAAAGTTTGCCGCAATGTTTTTTCGGCATTGTAGGCGGGCATTACTATCACTACATTTGGTGTCATAAGTTCTCCTTTTTAACAATGCGAAATGTGAATAACTTGTTCAACGAAAATTGAAAAATGGCAACGAAAAAGATAGAAATAATTTTTACAACAATTTCTTTCATTTCCATTTGGGTAACACCAAAATACATAATGAGCATAGAGAGCACAAGCCCGCAGTAATCCACGCAAAAAAATTTGGCTGCACGGTGCAAAAGGTTATCTTTTATCTTGAAATTAAAAAAAGCATTGAGTGTAAAAGCCATAATAATACCAAGGTTCACGCTAATAAAATTGGCAACATATAAATTCAATTCATTTTTTCTTAAAACATAAAACAACCCGCCGTCGGCACAGGCACAAAGAGTGCCGATAAGCCCATATCGAAAGATCTCTCCAAACAACTTGTTATTTTTTAGGAACATGTTTATATCCATAGGCAAAATTGTTAATGATATCCAGATCAAAGCCTCTTTTTAGCAGTTCTTTGGCGAAACTTGAGAAATCAGTGTGTGTTGGGAAAATATAGACCGCACTATCATTAAAGATAACTTCTTTATCGAAATGCATAAAACGATAACGCCCAACTTCATCTAAACGCATAAAATTAGAGTTTTTTTGGGTAGACCATTTAGCATCGTGAGAAAAGGAATCCGGCGGATACAGCGATTCCAAAAGAAAATCGCCATACATAAGCCCTAAACTGCTTGAGAGCCACACTATTGGAGCATCAGATGCTTGGGATCGCTGTAAAAGTGGAGATATTTCTATTTTTGGATCCACCGCAGGGCGGTTAAAGTAAGCAAAAGTAAAATAGATAAAGGACACAAAATATAAAAATGTAATCGTTTTACCAACAAGGGAGCCCGCCCTTTTCCATAGTATAAGCAATCCATAAGATCCGCATAAAATAAGTGCAATGTAAACAAATATATATTGATGAACCATAGCCTTCCAACTATCGCCTGAGTGAAACATGATATAGGGTATTGCACCAAGTACCGGAAAAAGAAACAGAATAGGTGCATAATAATTTCGTACTTTTAATTTTATCCAAGCCTTGTGCAACAAGCAAACGATGCCTATGGCAATAAAAGGCAAACCAAAGGCATAAAAAAGCATAAAATCAGGTATATAATCATTAGGTCGCACATTAGAATAGCCATGCCCAAAAAGAATGCGGAAAAAATAATAGCAATTATTCAGCACATTAAGAGAGAATTCGCTCGTACGCAGACTCGGCATTTTAGGAATAGAAATAACCTTTGTAGAAACCTCCGGTATTATGTTCCATTGTACTAGTAAAAACAAAATCGGCGGCACAGCCATTAACGCAAGAATTGCACCGGAGATTAAAAATTCTTTTGAAATTTTTATTTTTCTGCAATAGAAACAATATAGAATTTGGGGTAAAAGCAGGCAAGGGATAATTATCCACATCGGAGGGTAGCAATAAAGCGATACGCCATAAACAAAAGCCGAGAGTATAAGCAACCGTGGTTTCTCTAAGCCCAAGCAAAATAAATAAGAGCCAAAGAGCAAAAAGAATACCGAGGGATAAATTTCAACTCCCTGCCTCGACATCATAATGTGCCACGGATTAATTACAAGCAAAAATAGGGCAAGCATAGCAAATTTTTTGCCAAGTACTTTTTTTGCGAATAAGTAAGTCACAACCAGAGTCAAGCAGCCCAACAGGCTTTGTGCCAAGCGCACCGCAAAAACGGTAGGTCCAAAAAGGACTATAAACGGCGTTGCAAAATGGTAAAAGAAAGGTGCTGCCCCCACGCCGTAATAAGGGATAACCACTGCGTTACTATAGCCACCCACATCGATTCCATAATTCAGCAAAGCCCAAGATTCCCAAGCGGCAAACGCCTCATCTCCAAAAACTCCACGCGGAATTTCGTTTAAATACAGCAAACGAACTGCAAAACCCGTTAAAAAGAGCAAAAAAATTATGAAATTGCTGAGTAAAAATCTCATTGTTTAAAGATAGTAAATTTTCTATCTTCACAACTATGGGTATTTATCTCAATCCGGGCAACTCCGAGTTCGCATCCTCTCTGCGTAGTGAAATTTATGTGGATAAAAGCGGGTTAATATCTGTAACAAATAAAAGACTTGGGACAAAACAACGGTATCTTTGCGTTAGTCGACCCCGGCGTTTTGGCAAAACCATGGCGGGAGAGATGATTTCTGCATATTATAGCCGAGGCTCAGATTCAAGGGAATTGTTTAAGAATTTAAAAATTTCGCAAGACTCGTCTTTTGAAGAGCATTTGGGCAAGCATAATGTGTTTTTTCTAAATATCCAAAAATTTTGGAGCGAAACACACGATATCGAAAAAATGAAAGGTTTAATGCAAAAATATTTACTTTGGAATTTGCAACAACAATACCCACAAGTGCCTTATTTTGATAAAACAAACCTAACTGAGTCACTAAGGGATATTTTTGTGCAAACAGGAGAAGGTTTTGTTTTTGTTATCGATGAATGGGATTGCCTATTCAGAGAAGTTAAGGATGATCCCGAACTTTGGAAAGTCTATCTTGATTTTTTGCGGAACTTGCTCAAAGATGCAGAATATACAGAACTAGTTTATATGACCGGTATTTTGCCAATAAAAAAATACGGCTCGCACTCCGCACTCAATATGTTTACCGAGTACTCTATGACTGCCCCTATGGAATTTGCGGAGTTTGTTGGTTTTACCGAATCCGAAGTAGAAGATTTATGTAAAAAATATGGAATGGATTTTGATGAGACCAAACGATGGTACGATGGCTACATCTTTCCGAAGGTAGGGAGTGTTTATAACCCAAAGTCAGTAGTCGAGGCAATGCTACATAAAGAATTTAATAATTATTGGACAAAAACAGAAACTTATGAGGCTCTTAAAATCTATATAGAAATGAATTTTGACGGGTTAAAGGAGGCAGTAGTTCGTTTGCTCGGTGGTGATAGAATCAAAATCAATCCCAACAAATTTTCAAATGATATGGCGACATTTGAAAGTATGGACGATGTGTTCACACTTTTGGTACATCTTGGATATTTGGGATACAATAGGGATAATCAAGAAGTATTCATCCCTAATAGTGAAGTAGCATCAGAGTTTGTGAATGCCATCGAAGGGGCGAACTGGAAACCTGTGGTTGATGCTATAAAAGCCTCCGACCAACTGATACAAAACACTTGGCAAAAAAACGCAACTGAAGTAGCGGAGGCAATAGATACCGCAC
>BNUP01000055.1 GCA_025997455.1 Fibrobacterales bacterium
CGAAAGAAAAAATCTCTCATCTCCGCGAATAAAAATCACCTTGTCTTGGAGGCTCCGCACCCGTCACCGCTCTCGGCGTATCGCGGTTTTCTCGGATGCAAACATTTTTCAACGGCTAACAAATTCCTCGTTCAGCACGGATTTACGCCTATCGATTGGAGAATTGATTGAGGCTGCAGTAGTTGGTTTATTATTGCTTATTGTGGATGATAGCAAATCTCGATTTGCTCCTATAAACTTTTCTTTTACTTCAATTTTATCGCCGATTTTTTCCTTCAAATCTTGAGAGAATTTGAAATTAACGCTCTTATGCGGAGCAAGGGGAATCAATTCTCCCGTTTGCAAATTGCGACCGTTTCGGCTGCCGCAATGTTTCATCGAAAAAGTTCCAAAGCCGCGAAGTTCAAGCGACCGACCCTCTCCCACCGACTCTCCGACCAAAGAAAAAAATTGTTCAATAACATTCTTGGCATCACTGCGAAAAGAACCGCAAATCAAAGCAGTTCCGTTAATCAAATCGTTTTTAGTCACATTAGGCATTTGGGGAAGGTAGATAATTTAGAGTAGAGAGTAGAGGAGTAGAGTTCAATCCTAAATCCCCATTTGCAAAACCAATTCGGGAAATGCTGAGAATAGCATACGAGGCAATTCCTTTGGAGGATAGGAAAGTTATTTTTGGCAAAAGGCGTCGCCAAAGACACAAAGGAAAACCCGTAATTTATGGAATGAAAAAATTTGACCAATCAATTTTCATTTGTCGCACAACCGACAATAGATTTGGTATGTCATTACGAAGTGTGTCAAAAATTCGTTCCGCATCGACATCAAAATAATGATGGGCAATGATATCGCGAGTTTTCATAATTGCAGACCACGGAATTGACGGATATTTAGGCAATAACAATTTTTCGGAATGTTTGTCAAGATTTTTTACTTCTTCCCCTACAACAAAAAGGCTCATACAAATGCCTCGAAGTTTTAACATTCCTTCGGGAGTTGCAAGTAATTCATCTAAAGTTTGAATCGTTGCAGAGCCTTCAAGCAAGAGTCTCAAGGTCTCCTCAATTCGTTCTAAGGATTCGAACACTCTAGTTTTATCAGGCATAGACGACATCTTTTTCGATTCTCTCTAAAAATTGAGGGCGAAGATATTTATGCTTGCGGATTAAATCAACTGGGACATCAAACAAGTGCTCCAAATCATCTAGCATAGTTCCCATTTGAAACAAACTGATTGTGTCAGATTCTAAGAGAATGTCCAAATCACTATCTTTATTCTGCTCTCCGCGTGCAACAGAACCAAAAATACCTATCCGTTTTATGCCGTATTGAACCGCATGGGAGGATGCGTACTCTCGTAGCAAAGATAAACATTTCTTAGTAGATTGAACCATGACATATAATATAGTAATCTCAGAAAAACTCCCCCAAACTTTATCTCATAAAAGGAAACCTCTAAAAACTCTCTTTGTAACACAATTCCACAGATTTGAGTTTTTAGAGACGACGGCGATCCTGCGAGCATTCGCCGCAGGATGACATTGTCACCATAAAAACACAGTTCGCCCGTGTCGCTTAGTAGGCTCTGACGACCTCTTAACGAGTTCTTCAGTGCCTACTATAAAAAAATGGCGAACGCATAATATCGCCTCTTAATATTTACCTCACCACAACGCCTTGTGTATGCACTTGCGACCCGTTTTGGATTTTCACAAAATACAGACCTGATACGGGAACGGGGATGGTTACGCCGCTATTGTAGGAGCGTGCAGAGCCAGCCTCTACTACAATGCGACCTTGCGTGTCGTATACGGTGATCGCATTATACAAGCCGTCCACTGCAATGCTTTTATTTACCGCACGCACGGTATATTGGGGAATGGGGGGTGTGCCGGAAATTATGGGGGTGTTGCCATCGGTAATTTCTATGGTTTTGGCAACAGGCGTAGCCGCAACATAAAATTCGTTACCGATTTGCATTGCAGTGATGGAAAGAGTGCCGGTTTGATGAAGTATCAAAACGCCATTGTCTATCTCGGCAGCACTTGCCGGATATATTGTAAACGACACGGGAAGCCCAGAACTTGCACTCACATCCAAAAGAATCGCGGCACCCGTACGAATATTCCAAGTTTCGGGCAATTGAAACGCAATTGTTTGCGACAATTTTGGAGCAACGGAAACGGTCAACTTAACCGCCATATTTGAAGCAAGTTGCTCGTAATTGGGATTCGTATGAGTGAATGTGGCATACACGGTATGTTCGCCCAATTCGCCGACAGAATCATCGCCTGAAACCCATGTCCAAATCCCGGAGATGCCGTTGATGTTCCAAACGCCTTTGACAGCTTGGGAAAGAGTTTGCCCCTTGGTTGCCGTGGCGGTTAGGTTTGTGGGAACTATTAGCACGGCTTTGGCAACCACAATACTCAAATTCACTTCTGCTGTGGTGTAATTGTTGGTGTTTTCTGGGGTAAAGATAGCAGCGAAACTATTGCCTGTTTGATTGGCATTGCCTACGGGTGTTGTGAGCACATCTTTCCACGCCCAACTGCTTGGGAGCGATACAGAGGCGAGTGTTTGACCGTAAATCGCCGACAAACCAGTTGGTGCAACAGGAACGGGAGTAGCCTTGCCAATGGTAAGAATGCCGGACACATAAGAAAATTCATAATTGCCCGATACACCGCCCGATACGGTAATTTCGTACTCGTCTACAGCACTGGTTGTTGTTGCCAAAGTGCTTGCCGTGGGCGCAGTTGCCAAATCACTTGCGGTTTCATTGTTTACAAAACCATCGTAACTAACACTCAACACAGGATTCGCTTGACCATAGGTTTTGTTTTTGTCGTTTGCGGTTACGGTGAGAGGTGCTTTTTCGATGGTGGCAGTGGTGTTTTGGGTATTCAACGCTAGGCTGTAGTTATTACCTTTGGCTCCTATGAGTGTTACCGTCACGGTAACCGTTTTACCTATTCCCATATTGGTGCTAGCGAACTCGGCAGAAACTGTATAATCAGTGCCTTGGGCTAGGGTTTCGCCATTGACGAGTCCTGAAAATTCCACCGCTGACACCGTGGCAGTGTTTGTACCATCATAAGTTTTACCATTGGCAGAAACAGAGGCAATAGCGAGGGGAACTTTGGCAATGGTAAATATCTTTTGCACCGCACCGCCGTACTTGCCTGTTCCTTGAACTGTCACGCTTGCCGTGCCCGCATCGGTATTGTTGTCGTATAGCAAAATGTAGTCTTTGCCTTTCACGAGCAGTGTTCCATCGTATTCGACCGTTGGCTCAGGGGTATGCACAAGCCCTGTGTAGCTTGCATTGCCCGGCAGCGAAACTGTTACCAAATCGGGATTACTGATTGTAGGTTGCCATGCAAAATAGGGATAACTCAATCCTTCATCTATCTTCCAAGTGCCTACAAAGTTAAAACCTACAAATGTAGCCTGCTCCCTCATCTCGGCGGTGGTTTTGCCTGTGCCTCCGGTTCGTCCTGTGGTTTGAGAGTCGTAATAACTATTGCTGACAGTGCCATCGTTGTCCCCTATTAGACCCTCCAAACCAATTCCCCCAACATATATGTCTCCAAAATAGAGACTGTCAGTCACCGTGCCCGCAACATAAGTGTTGATAATTGTACCAGAAGAACTATTGTAACCTACAAGTCCACCTACCCAAGCATTGCCAGTCATTTGAACTATCGTATAACTGTTGGCTATTGTACCAGAATAGCCATTGAAACCCACTAAGCCGCCAACCTCTCTATCACCTTTCACGGCACCGACCACATAGCTGTTGCTGACAGTACTATTGTAGTTGTAGGCTATCAGCCCACCTACATTCTGCTGGCCTTTTACTCCACCCTTTGCGTTGTCTATATTCACGCCAATGTTTTGAACACTAGCACCGCTAATGTATCCAAACAAACCCACATAGCTTCGTGTAGGACGATTAATCCAAAGACCTGTAACATTGTGCCTAGCACCATCGAAATGCCCGTAAAAATGGGTATTGGTGTTATTATCGCCAATCGGCAGCCAGCCCTGCCCGGCACTATAATCCGCACCGCTTTCGGAAAGGTAACTGGTAAGATCAATGTCTTGTGTGAGCGTGTAATACTTGTTTTGGTTGTTGTCCGGCGTGCCTGAGCCAAGGCAATTCTGGAGTGCCGCAAGCTGCACCGGGGTGGATATTTTGTATGGATTCTCCTCTGTACCTGCCCCACCTGCGAACAAGGAGGCAGAGCATGCCACCCTAAGAATATTGAAATTTGCCGTATGATTGCCAACCCTGCCCTCATAGCCACCTGCACCAATGATTGTAACAGTGGCGGTGCCAACATTTGTATTGTCGCTATAACTCACGGTATAATGAGTGCCTTTCACTAGCGTTCTGCCGTCCCGAGTTACCACAGGTTCTGGGGTGATAAGGCCGCCAGTCCAACTTCGATTGGCGATAGAGGCTATTTTAAAGTCAGACCAAACCCCCACTTCCACATTGTCTATTGCGATGGGGGTAGATCCACTCCCGCTACTAGCATCATTTCGCCAACTGAACACCAAGCGCTTGGTAGTGCCGGAATAAGAGGCTGGGAGAGTAATGTACGCCTTTTGCCAATGGATCTCTCCTGTGTAGGTGCCAAGCAAGGTATTGGTGAGTTGCAAACCAGCATCGGGAAAGGTAGAAGTCTCTACCACATATACCTTCAAAAAATCATTATAACCATCTCCCTCGCCCTTCCAATCGAAACTCAAATTATAACCATCATCGGAACCTGTAAGTTCAGGAAATGTGATATCGGCATAGAGATGCACCACGCTTGATGCATACCAGGCTTCGTATCCGTATGTAGTACCGCCATCGCCGGAAATATACGCCGACTTTGTGCCGCCGTTTGCCGTGGCCGTGCCCACCACCCATTGGTTGGTTTGACCGCTGTTTACCATAGTGAACTTTGGAGCACCCTCAAAATCTTCAGTAAAAAATAACTCGGCAGGTTCTTGTGCAAGAGTTACAAGAGTGGCGGAGACATCGATGTTGTCGATAGCCGCAGGAGGCTGGGTTCCAGTCGCATTATCGTTCCGCCAACTGAATACGATTCGTTGGGTGGATCCGGAATAAGAGTCAGGGATAGCGATAGACACCCTTTGCCAAACGGAGTATCCATTATAGGTGCCAACGAGAAAGGTTGCATTCAACGGCGTTCCTGCCACAGGCTTGGTGGAGGGATTTACTATATACACTTTTAAGTCATCATAATTATTTTCGCCCTGCCCTTTCCAGTCAAATGATAGGGATAATTTAGAATAAGAACTTTCGGATTCTACAATATCAGGAAACTCAATGTCGGCATAGAGATGTGTTACGCTTGTATTGCTCGTGTTGTATGTGTTGCTTGTTCCATTGTCGTTGGAAATATACACCGATTTTGTGCCACCGTTTGTCGTGGCACCGCCAATTACCCACTGGTTGGTTTGTGTGCCATTCACCAAAGTGAAC
This sequence comes from Fibrobacterales bacterium, assembly GCA_025997455.1. Taxonomy (GTDB): domain Bacteria; phylum Fibrobacterota; class Fibrobacteria; order Fibrobacterales; family Fibrobacteraceae; genus BNUP01. The sequence goes on from BNUP01000055.1 coordinate 5,507, forward strand.
TTTGAAGCACCCTCAAAATCTTCGGTGAAAAACGGCTCGGCAAAAGCAACGCTTGCGCCGAGGAGGAACAGTAGAACAGAGAGAGTCGTTTTCATAATTTACCTCACCACAACGCCTTGTGTATGCACTTTCGATCCGTTTTGAATTTTTACAAAATACATTCCCGATGCGTGGACGGGGATGGTTACTCCGTTATTGTTGGGACGGGCAGACCTCGCCCCTACAACACGACCATGTGTGTCGTACACACCAATTTTTGCATCTGTTGGCGTATTGTCAATAACAATGCCATTTGGCACTGTGCGAACAACAAACTGTGCTATGCTTTTACTACCTGCGAGAATAGGAACGGCGACGGAAACTTCAACTGCAAAATTGTATTCAATTCTTTGCATTTTGTAGTTCCAACCCTCCACCGCACTGTAGTCGTATTTTGCGAGGTCGCTTGGGATAAATATAGCAGTGTAGTTTGCCTTGTCAAGTCTCGCTGTCTCGGTTGGGTTTAACCATTCCCAACCCGTGGGCAACCCTAAAACAGAAGAGAGGGCATCGCCTTCGGTGGCTACAAGGGGCTGTGTGGGATAGGGAACGATAAATATAGGAACGGCAGGAGGTGTTACAATGACTGTAATATTCATGTTAATGTCTTCGTAGTTTGCAGAATCTCGATTGTATATTGCCGCATAACTACTTTGGGTTGGTTTTAGTTTTGTGCTGGGTGTTACCCATGAGAAATACGGTTCTAAATTCTTTGCGATATCGGCTAATATGTTTGTTGCTGTATAAGTTGCGGTTAGTGCGGGGTGAGTGATGTTTGTGGGGGTAGCTTTGGTCACTGTGAGCGTACCGTTGACATAAGTAAATTCATAGTTGTTCGACACTCCGCCCGATACGGTAACCTCATACTCACCCACCGTACTGGCAGTCGTTGCCAATGTACTTGCTATGGGTGGAGTGTCCAAATTTCGTTCATCTTCACCGTTTACAAAGCCTTCGTAGCTAATAAAATCAGGGTTGGCTTCGCCATAAGTTTTACTTTTACTATCAGCGGTTACGGTGAGAGGGGCTTTAGTTATCGTGAGAGTACCGTTTACATAGGTAAAATCATAGTTATTGGATACACCACCTGATACGGAAACTTTGTATTTAGCAACCGTACTGGTTACTGTTGCCAAGGTGTTCGCCACTGGTGCGATGATCAAACTGCTTTCATTTTCACCATTCACAAAACCATCATAGTGGATTATCAATTCTGTGTTGGTTTCGCCGTAGATTCTATTTTTATCACCAACAGTTACGGTTAGTGGAATTTTTTCGATAATAAAGTTTCTTAACACCGCACCGCCATATTTACCTATTCCCGTAACAATGACCGATGCCGTTCCTGCATTAGTGTTATTTATGTAAGTAATCGTGTAATCCACATTTTCCACAAGCGTTATATCGTTATATTCAACCGTTAACTCCGGCGTATGTGCAAGTCCAGTGTAGTTTATATTGCCTAGTTGCGAAACTGTTACCAAATCGGGATTGCTAATTGTGGGCTGCCATGCAAAATAGGGATAACTTAAGCCTTCATCTATCTTCCAAATAGCATCAAAGTTAAAGCCTACGAATGTTGCCTGCTCCCTCATCTTGTCGGTAGTTTGTGTGCCGTAGTAACTATTGCTCACGGTGCTACTGTAGTGATTGTATCCCACGAGATTGTCAACATAGTTGCCTATGCCGCTCACCGCACCCATTGCATAACTGTTGCTTACCGTGCTGTAGTGATTATTGTATCCCACGAGACCGCCAACATAGTTGCCTGTGCCGCTAGCCGTACCCATTGCATAACTGTTACTCACTGTACCATTGTAGTTGTAGCCCACGAGACCACCTATATCGTATGCACCAGTCACAGCACCCGTGGCGTAGCTGCTCTCCACTATGCCGTTGTAGTTGCCCCCCACTAAACCGCCTACATACTCTGTACCGCTCACTGCTCCTGTTGCGTAACTGTTGCTTACAGTGCTTCTGTAATTGTATCCCACAAGACCGCCTACATATGGGTATCCCTTCACGCCAGCTTTGGAATCATCAATTTCCACACCTATATTTTGAATTGTTGCTCCATAGATATATCCAAACAAGCCTACATTGATATAAGGGCTATTTATCCAGAGACCTATAACCTTGTGACCAGCTCCATCAAAATGCCCGTAAAAACGACCACCACCACCGTTATCGCCAATGGGTAACCATCCCTGCCCAGCGTTATAGCCAGCACTACTTTCAGACAAGTAGTCCGTTAAATCAATGTCTTGCGTGAGTATGTAATATTTAGCAGAATCAGCGATAATGCCAGTACAATTCCGCAATGATGCGAACTGTGCAGCATTAGAAATTTGGTAAGGATCAGGTTTTGTTCCTGACCCCGCTGTAAACAAAGTCGTATTGCAGGTTGACTTTACAATATTGAAACTTTCCGTTTTTCCACCCTTGCCCTCGTAAATACCTGCACCAACAATTGTAACAGAGGCTGCACCAACATTTACATTATTTTGGTATTTCACCGTGTAGTGAATTCCTTTTACAAGAGTTGTGTCATTTAGTGTTACCATTGGATTTGGGGTTATAAAATTACCCGTAAAATTTCGATTTGTAATAGTAGAAATATTGGCGAGAGCGAACTCTTTAGCTGTATTCTGCCATGCAAGGATGGGAGCACTTACACCATCGTCCATTTCCCAATCAGCATCAAAGTTAAAGCCTACGAATGTAGACTTTTGTTTTATGGCATTTTCGCTAACAGTGGTTGTTACACCGTTCGCATCGGTCACTTTTGTGTTATAATAACTTAACTGTATAGAGCCAGAATTTCTACCAACAAGATTTTCAGATATTGCACCGTTCACAGTTCCCGTAGCGTAGCTGTTGCTTACTATGCCAGAGGAGTTGTATCCCACGAGACCGCCTACATCCTCTGTACCGCTCACTGCTCCCGTAGCGTAGCTGTTGCTTACTGTGCCAGAGGAGTTGTATCCCACAAGACCGCCTACATGCTTACCACCTTTCACACCGCCATTAGCGTTATCTAATTCTACACCTATATTTTGAATTGTTGCGTTATAGGTACATCCAAACAATCCCACACAATTGGCTGTGGGGCGGTTAATCCAAAGATTTGTAACCTTGTGCCCAGCTCCATCGAAATGCCAGTAAAAAGGATAATTACCACCACCAATAGGTAGCCATCCCTGCCCAGCACTATAGCCAGCCCCACTTTCAGACAAGTAGTCCGTTAAATCAATGTCTTGCGTGAGTACATAATAGTTATTTTGATCATTATATGGTGTTCTGAAGCAGTTTTTTAATGAGGCGAGTTGCGTAGCATTGGATATTTTGTAAGGATTTGCCTGTGTGCCTGCCCCGCCTGCAAATAAAGTTTCGTTACAAGCCACAGCAACGGTCACAATATTGAAACTTGCTGTTTTTCCACCCTTGCCCTCGTAAATACCTGCACCAACAATTGTAGTAGTGGCAGTACCACTATTCACATTATTGCCGTAACTTACTATGTAGTGAATTCCTTTCACAAGAGTTTTTCCAAAGAGTGTTACCACCAAATTTGGTTCTATAAAGTTATCAGTCCAGTTTTGGTTCGGAATTGGATCTATGCTAGCGAAAGCGAACTCTTTAGCTGGATTCTGCCATGCAAGGGTGGGAGAACTTACACCATCGTCCATTTCCCAGTCAGCATCAAAGTTAAAGTCTACGAATGTAGACTTTTGTTTTATTGCATTTTCGCTAACAGCGGTTGTTACACCGTTCGCATCGGTCACTTTTATGTTGTAATAACTTAATAATACTATTCCATTATTTGAACCCACAAGATATCCTGTGTTTGCACCGTTCATAGTTCCCGTAGCGTAGCTGTTGCTTACTATGCCAGAGGAGTTGTATCCCACGAGACCACCAACAATTATTGTGCCACTGACCGCACCCGTGGCGTAGCTGTTGCTCACCGTGCCAGCGTTGTACCCCACGAGACTGCCAACATGGGATGCACCTTTCACGCCACCTTTGGAATCATCAATTTCCACACCAATATTTTGAATTGTTGCACTATCAGTGTATCCGAATAATCCCACATAACCAGTGGTTCTGTTTATCCACAAACCTATAACCTTGTACCCTGCACCATCAAAATGCCCGTAAAAAGGAGTGCTTGAATTACCAATAGGTAGCCATCCCTGCCCAGCGTTATAGCCAGCACCACTTTCAGACAAGTAGTCTGTTAAATCAATGTCTTGCGTGAGTACATAATAGTTGTTTTGATTGTTATTTGGAAAATCAGAATCAAGGCAATTTTTCAATGAAGTGAGTTGCGTAGCATTGGATATTTTGTAAGGATTTGCTTGTGTGCCTATCCCGCCAGCAAATAGAGTTTCGTTACAAGCAACAGCCACAATATTGAAACTTGCTGTTTTGCTGCCCTTACCCAAGTAATCGCCCACACCAACGATTGTAACTGTGGCGGTGCCAATATTTTCATTATTGCTATAGACCACAGTATAGTGAGTTTCTTTTTCTAGTTCCTCTCCATTGAGAGTGACAATTGGATTGGGTGTTATAAAATTTCCAGTAAAGGTTTGATCTGGTATTGTGATAATGATAGCAAAAGCAAGCACTTTAGCTGGGTTCTGCCATGCAAGGGTGGGAGTACTTACACCATCGTCCATTTCCCAGTCAGCATCAAAGTTAAAGTCTACGAATGTAGACTTTTGTTTTATTGCATTTTCGCTAACAGTGGTTGTTACACCGTTTGCATTAGTCACTTTTGTGTTGTAATAGCTTAACTGTATAGTGCCAGAATTTATACCAACAAGATTTTCAGATATTGTACCGTTCACAGTTCCCGTAGCATAGCTGTTGCTTACTGTGCCAGAGAAGTTGCATCCCACGAGACCGCCTGCTGCATGGTCGCCCGTACCACTCACCGCACCCGTGGCGTAACTGTTGCTAATAGTGCCCAAAAAGTTGTATCCCATGAGACCACCAACGCTACTTGTTCCGCTTACCGCACCCCATACATAACTGTAACTCACCGAGCCAGAATTGTTCCCCACGAGACCACCCGTATAGTAACCGCCCTTCACGCCGCCTCTGGAATCATCAATTTTAACACCTATGTTTTTCGTTGTACCACTTATGTGCCCAAACAAGCCTACATAATCAGTTGTGGGACGATTAATCCAAAGACCAGTAACCTTGTGCCACGCTCCATCGAAATGCCCGTAAAAAGGAGTGCTTGAATTACCAATGGGTAACCATCCCTGCCCTGTGCTATAACCAGCACCACTTTCTGATAGGTAGTCTGCAAGGTCAATGTCTTGCGTGAGTATGTAATATTTGTTTTGGTTGTTATTTAGAGAATCAAGGCAATTTTGCAATGAAGCGAGTTGCGTAGCATTGGATATTTTGTAGGGATTTGCCTGTGTGCCTGCTCCACCTGAAAATAAAGTTTCGTTACAAGCCACTGCCACAATATTGAAACTTGCTGTTTTTCCACCTTTGCCCTCATAAATACCTGCACCAATAATTGTAGTAGTGGCAGTTCCATTATTCACATTATTGCCGTAACTTACTGTGTAGTGAAGATATTTCACAAGAGTTTTTCCAAAGAGTGTTACCACCGGATTTGGGGTTATAAAATTACCCGTCCAATTTCGATTTGTAATAGTAGAAATATTGGCGAAAGCGAACTCTTTAGCTGGGTTCTGCCATGCAAGGGTGGGAGTACTTACACCATCGTCCATTTCCCAGTCAGCATCAAAGTTAAAGTCTACGAATGTAGACTTTTGTTTTATTGCATTTTCGCTAACAGTGGTTGTTACACCGTTTGCATTAGTCACTTTTGTGTTGTAATAGCTTAACTGTATAGTGCCAGAATTTATACCAACAAGATTTTCAGATATTGTACCGTTCACAGTTCCCGTAGCATAGCTGTTGCTTACTGTGCCAGAGAAGTTGCATCCCACGAGACCGCCTGCTGCATGGTCGCCCGTACCACTCACCGCACCCGTGGCGTAACTGTTGCTAATAGTGCCCAAAAAGTTGTATCCCATGAGACCACCAACGCTACTTGTTCCGCTTACCGCACCCCATACATAACTGTAACTCACCGAGCCAGAATTGTTCCCCACGAGACCACCCGTATAGTAACCGCCCTTCACGCCGCCTCTGGAATCATCAATTTTAACACCTATGTTTTTCGTTGTACCACTTATGTGCCCAAACAAGCCTACATAATCAGTTGTGGGACGATTAATCCAAAGACCAGTAACCTTGTGCCACGCTCCATCGAAATGCCCGTAAAAAGGAGTGCTTGAATTACCAATGGGTAACCATCCCTGCCCTGTGCTATAACCAGCACCACTTTCTGATAGGTAGTCTGCAAGGTCAATGTCTTGCGTGAGTGTATAATATTTTGCTTGATCATTATACGGTGTCCTGAGGCAGTTTTGCAATGAGGCGAGTTGCGTAGCATTGGATATTTTGTAGGGATTTGCCTGTGTACCCTCTCCACTTGCAAATAGGGACTCAGAACACGATACATTGACAATGTTGAAAGTCGCCGTTTTGCTACCCTTGTCCCCATAAATACCTGCACCAACAATTGTAGCGGTGGCAGTTCCAGTATTCACATTATTATCGTAATTTACTGTGTAGTGGAGATCTTTTACAAGCGTTTCATCAAAGAGCGTTACCACCGGGTCGGGGATTATAAAATTACCCGTCCAATTTTGGGTTGCTATGGATGCTATAGTGGCGAAATTGAATACATTGGTAGAATTTTGCCATGCAAGGGTGGGAGCACTTAGTCCTTCCTCTATTTCCCAAATAGCATCAAAGTTAAAGCCTACAAATGTAGTCTGTTGTTTTATGACATCTTCACTCACGGTGGTTGTTACACCATGAACACTAGTCACTTTTGTATTGTAATAACTTAACTGTATGGTGCCAGAGTTTATACCAACAAGGCTTTCAGTGCTTGCTCCGTTCACTGTTCCCATGGCGTAGCTGTTACTTATTGTGCTGCGGTCGTAGTTGTATCCAACGAGACCTCCCAAATCGTTTGTTCCGCTTACCGCACCCAATGCATAACTGTAATTCACCGTGCCAGAGTTGCCCCCCACTAAACCACCAACACTATTAGTTCCGCTCACCGTACCTATAGCGTAACTACTGCTCACCGAACCGTTATTTTTCCCCACGAGACCACCCGTATAGTAACCGCCCTTCACGCCGCCTCTGGAATCTTCAATTTCAACACCTATATTTTGAATCGTTGCATTAACTGCAAATCCGAACAAGCCTACATAATCTGTTGTGGGACGGCTAATCCAAAGACCTGTAACCTTGTGCCACGCTCCATCGAAATGTCCATAAAACGATTATTATTACCACTAGTGTAATATCCAATCGGCAACCACCCCTGCCCATCATTATAACCAGCACCACTCACGGAAAGGTAATCCGTAAGGTCGATGTCTTGCGTGATGACATAGTAGTTACTAGTATAGGTTGATCCCAAACATTGATTTAGATTTTGCAACTGCTCCGGTGTAGCAATTTGATAAGGGTTGGCTTGAGTTCCATTACCTCCTGCAAATAGGGATGCCGTGCAATCGGCAAACACAGAGACTGCACCGAGTAGCAAAAACAATAGAGCAAAAAGTACTTTTTTCATAGAGTTACCTCACGATTTACATTTTCTTATAACGGGTGTCTGTTTGGTTATAAAGCGAGTCATTTCTAAATGTCTTCGATCTAAGCAACAACTGACTGTCGCTGTTTTGCAAAACCTCAACGGTTGTATGGTTGTCATATTCGGGATAGGCAACATATTTAATGCTACTAAGCGTATATGTAGGCAGTTTCTCCCGAATTACCGCATTGTTAGGGAAAGAATAAGTGATGGTGTAATACGGTTCGCCTTTGCTAAAAGCCTTTGTCTCAAGTGCAACGCCTTCTGGGTAAGAATAGGTTGTTATAGATGATAACTCATCGCCTGCCGTAAAAGATTTTGCTTCAATCCTAACGCCATTTTTTATTTTATACATTGTGTAAGCATCGGCACCAGTCGATATATTGTAATATTTATAAGTTTTCG
>BNUP01000056.1 GCA_025997455.1 Fibrobacterales bacterium
CCCTTTTTCAAAAATAACTCTCCGACTTCTATCGCCTGATTAAGCAGTCCGCCCGGATTATATCGCAAATCCAAAACCTCATACCCTATTTTTGCAATGCTAAATTTACCATCTCTACTCTCTACTCTCTCAACTTTTTCTACTTTACCCCCTATGAATTCTCTTAAATTGTCGCTGTTTCCGGTTTTAACATTTCTCGTTATCTTCACGGCGTGCGGGAGTCCGCCTGTGGAAGCAAAATCTTCAGGGGATTTTTATGAAGAAGTTTCTCGCCTGAATAAAGTTCTCTCGGAGATAAATCTCAAATATGTGGAAGAAATTGACCCGAACGAGGTGACAGATGCGGCACTCGGCGGGATTCGCAATGTGTTAGACCCTAATACTGCGGTGCTCGACCCAAAGGCAAGCGATAATTTGAAGGTTGCAACGGACGGAGAATTTGGCGGAATCGGCATAACAATAAGCATTCGCGACAATATGCTTACGGTTATTTCACCGCTGTCGGGCACTCCTGCCTATAACCTCGGAATTAGAGCGGGCGATAAAATTTTGAACATTAACGGAAAATCCACCAAAGACCTTTCTCTCGATGCGGCGGTTGAGCAATTGCGCGGAAAAGTCGGTTCGGATGTGACTGTTACAATCGGGCGCGAGGGAACGGCTACCCCCTTTGATGTTACGATAACGAGGGCAAAAATTGTGGTGCATGCGGTTCCATACGCAGGAATGATAGATAAAGAAGTCGGTTATATTCAACTCGCATCGTTTAGCCAAAAAACCGCAAGCGAACTCGAAGAGAATATTGATAAACTTAAAAAACAGGGTATGAAAAAGTTGGTTTTGGATTTGCGATATAATCCGGGCGGACTGCTTAATCAGGCGATAGAAGTCGGAGAGTTATTTTTGAAAAAGGGAAATCGCATTGTGAGCACCAAAGGCAGAACGGTTAATTCCGAGACCAATTCCTCAAAGAACGGAATTTTGAGCGATGATACGCAAATTGCGGTATTGGTGAATCAGGGTTCGGCAAGTGCGGCGGAAATTGTTGCGGGTGCCTTGCAGGATTGGGATAGGGCTATTGTGGTGGGAAAAACCTCGTTTGGGAAAGGGAGCGTGCAGACGATTTTTCCGCTCGATTATGACGGACGCGCTTTGAAATTGACAACCGCATTTTATTATTTGCCTTTCGGCAGGTGCGTGAATAAACCTGAAAACGGAATTAAGGGGCACGGTGCAAACGGGTCAAGCAGCAGTGTTGGCGGAGATGAAGACGGGTCGGAGGTAGCGGCTCCCGATACTCTGGTAAAAGATACGGCGGTTCGCGATACACAGGTGTTTTACACGGCAGGCGGTCGCAAGATGTATGGCGGCGGCGGCATAACTCCGGATGTAGATGTGGAATTGAAAGCCATTCCTTGGATTGCACAGGTGCAGGAGAGAATGTCTCTCTATTTCCGTTTTGCCGTGAAATACCGTGCTCAAATAGGCGATGCGGCGGCAAAAATAGATTCGTCTTGGGTTGTTCCCGACAGCGTGTTCAATGCATTTCGCAACTTTGCGGCACAAGATACCAACTTCACCAAAATAAAAAGCAACGCTCAAACAATAACCGATGCGGTGGAAGAGGCGTTGGTTAAGGAGCAGAACATTTTCGGCGATACTTCAAAAACTCTCAAAGATACAGTTTTATCCGCACGAATTGCGGATTTGCGAAATGCACTTGCAATACAGAATGAGAAACACGCTTTGGATACAAAGAATTACTCACTGAATGCGATTAAGCGCGAACTTATTGCGGCGGCTAAAGGAGATGAGGCGCGGATTGCGTTTATGTTAAAAGACGATGCACAGTTGGCGGAGGCGGTGAAGTATTTGAAAAATGATTCGTTGTATAAAAGCATAATGAAACCGATAAAAGCGGCACCCGCAAAATCCGCAGATAAAAATTCCGTAAAAACAACAGAGAAGGGAAAGAAAAAATAATGCCGAGTGAGTCCGTTGTAGTTGAGCCGCTCGGTAAATTTGTCCGTCGCGGTTTCAGTGGTGCAATTCGCTATTTCGCGTTCATTTTGGAATCGCTCCACAATGTTTTTGCCGCAATACAATGTTTTCATTTGACCGTTGAACAGATGTTTCGCATTGGAATAACCAGCATTCCGCTTGTGGCAACAACTTCAATTTTCACGGGAAGTATAATGAGTTGGCAACTCGCTTACCAATTTGCAGATATGATTCCGCTCACCTATGTTGGAATGGCAGTGGGAAAATCCGTTATGACCGAACTCGCACCGATTTTAACCGCTATGGTTTTGGCGGGTCGCATTGGAGCATCTATGTGCTCCGAACTCGGCACAATGGCTGTTACGGAACAATTAGATGCCTACAATGTTCTCGGTATGAATCCATATAAATTTTTAATAGTTCCGCGAATGTCCGCCGCCGTGATTATGATTCCCGTCCTCACGATTTTGAGTATTTTTGTAGGTCTTTTGGGCGGTTTTTTTGTCGCTTGGGTGTATAAGGATGTGTCTTTTCATACATTTTTCAGCGGCGTTCGATTGAGTTATCACGATTGGGATTTTGCGGTGGGTTTGATTAAAGCGGCATTGTTCGGCTTTTTCATTTCGAGTTATGCATGTTATTTTGGGTATTACACAAAAAATGGTGCGGAAGGTGTGGGAAAGAGCACAAAAGCAACCGTAGTTTTTAGTATGACTAGCATTTTAATCGGCGGTTTTACACTGAGTAAAATTTTGTTGATTTGATGGAGATGTTTTCTCTTCTAAAACTTTCGTTTCACTCTAACTTTAATTCTTTCGTAGGCATTAAGTTTAATTGTGATAATTGCCTATATTGAGGGGAATCCCCTATACCCCAAACTTTCTACTTTCCCCAAATGCCTTTTGCCGCACGAATGTCCGATATGCACTCTTGTCCTATGCAGAACCCTACCGTTCCGCCAACTCCGCATATAGGCGGTGCAATAACGAGCGGGAACTCAAGTATTTTAATAAACAAAATGCCTGCTGCCGCAATCGGGGATTCTTGTTTTTGTGCGGGATCGCCGGATACAATAACAAGCGGTTCGTCTTCTGTGTTTATCGGTAAAAAACCTATGGCACGAATTGGTGACTCAACAGCGCACGGCGGAATTATTACAAGCGGCGAATTAAGTGTGATAATCGGGGGCTAAAAAGTGCCTGTAAAAGAAGTTGAAGTTTCTACGGAAAAAGAGCAGTTTTTCAATTGCGCCTTTCTCGCCGCACTCGCAAACGGAAAAAGCGTTATACACAGCGTTCGCCAAACACCGGAAATATTGGCATTTGCAGACTATTTGGGAGAGATCGGTTCTGAGGTTTCAATAATTGAATTACCCAAAACCGGCTCAGAAAATCGAGAATTTGATTGGGAAATTACAGGCACAAATTTCAATTATAAAAAACCTTTGGACTTAAATTGGTTAGGAAATGAATTGCCGTATCAACAGAGAAATCAAAAAATTGTCGCACAATTATTAAACGGCTCATCGCTTTGTTTTGAAGAAAAAATTGCAGTTCGCGATTCGCTTATACGAGAACTTGCAACATTCGGAGCACAGGTAAAATGGGTTCAAGACGGCACCGATGAACCCGATGAACTCACCCGCCGCCTCGCACGCGTGCAAAAAATTAAGAACGAAAGAAAATGGATTTTTGATATGCAGCCGTCCCGCTCGCTTCTCGCAAAGGAACGCTACATTGCAGGCGATGTATCACAAGCCGCAGCCGTAATACTCGCTACAACCCTCACTCCAAATTCGGAAATAAAAATTAAAAATGTCAATTTAGACCAAAGCCGCGCGGGAATTTTCGGAGCGTTCAAACGACTCGGTGCAGAAATAGAAATCACCTCTCGACACGAAAGAGGAAATGATATATGGGGCGATATTTCGGTTAAATCTGCAAAATCTTTAGTCGGCAAACGATTTAATCCAGATGTTCTCGCAACTTGCTTAGACGAAATTCCGCTTCTTGCGGTAATGGCAAGTTTTGCCGAAGACGAAACCGTTTTGCACATCCCGACTTATGCTCTCAACTACTGCAAGCCCGTTCTCAGTTGCCTTTTCACAAACTTAAAACTTGCGGGTATAGACTGCGGACTTTTTGAAGAGGGGTTGATTTTGCGCGGCAGAGATGAAATCATTCCTGCGGATTTTGACAGTGCGGGATTTCCTATCCTTGAACTCGCCCTTGAAGTGCTGGCAACCTCTAAGAATTTCGTTAGAAATTCTTAGAGGTTGCCAAGCGACATTGGCGAACCATTAAATGCCTTGTTTTATGCGGGTTCGCCGTCGTCTCTAAAAATTCTACTTTAGCAAAATTGTCTTGTAAAAGAATTTTTAGAGATTAGTTATTCGGGGAAAAAATGAAAATCGGTATAATCACCCGCAGGGAAAATAACCCAAACCTTGAAGAGGCTTTGGAAAGCATAAGAAATTGGGAAAAGTCGCACAGCACAAAAATAGTTTATGAAGACGAAAAGAATTTGAAAAAATGCGATGCCATTGTTGCGGTGGGCGGAGACGGGACGGTGCTTTCGGCGGCACATATAGCATTTGAAAAACAGACACCCATAGTAGGTATAAATGCGGGCAGAGTGGGTTTTTTGGCAGATTACAAATTGGAAGAAATTTCCATTGTTTTGAACTCGCTTGCAAGCGGAGATTTCGGCACGCAGAACAGAATTATGCTCGACGGTTCGGTTTTTAGCAAGGGCACAATCGGCAAAGGCAAAAAAAATAAAAAAATACTAAACAGAACGGTGCTGAACGAAATTTTTTTACACGCACACGCACCGCAAAGGATGATTAACTTAGAAGTTAAAATTAACGATAAATTCCTAACGGAATATTGGGCAGATTCTCTTATGCTTGCCACTCCTACCGGCTCAACCGCTTACAATTTGGCTGCAGGCGGACCTATAATATACCCTTCGGCGGAGGCTTTTGTTTTGAACCCTGTTAATCCTATGAGTTTGTCCGTGCGACCGCTGATTATTCCTTCAAATTGCGAATGCAAAATAAGATGTGTTGCAGGCAGCACTGCCGAGATGGTTTTTGACGGGCATTTTTCGGAACAATTAAACGAAGGTGAAGAATTGCGAATTTGCAAGAGCAAGTTCCTAACCAGATTTGCCCGCATTAACACCCCCGCCGACAAAGCAAAATGCACGGATACCAAAGACTCCGACAAAGACGGTTTTGTACAGGCGTTAAAAGAAAAACTCGGTTGGACGGGGAAAATTACTGGGACCAGTAGGACTTGAACCTACGACCAGCGGATTATGAGTCCGCTGCTCTAACCGACTGAGCTATAGTCCCGTGTTAGGCAAAACAATATACAAAATTTACCCGTGCTGCAACAGCAACAGATAATGCTCCGCCGTATCTTGCCAAGTAATTCTCAGTTTGGCTGCATTTGAGATGAGCCTTCCCCACAAGGTCGGGGAATTATGAAAAAGTTGTTCCGCCGTGCGAATCTGATTCAAAATCAAATCCGGAGAGTCGTCGTCTGCGACAAAGGAATTAGCCCTTTCCTCGTTCCCCTGAACTTCCTCGCCATAAGGAATTGTGAAAATCAGCGGTCGCTTTGAGCGGCGATTGGTCAATACAAGAGCACCCACGGCGAAACTCTTCAAAAGAATAACAGCCGAAGGTTCTTCCAAATTTATCGTAAAAAACAAATCGGATGCGAGCATTCGTTCGTGCAAAACCGCCTCATTTTCCGCAGGCGGCAAAAGTACAATTTTTCCCTTGTGCTGAGCAGATACTGCCGCAAAATAGGAATAAGCGGGGTGATTCGCATGGATGCGCAAAGCCAATTGCAAGTTCAATTTCATCATATCGTAAATTATTGTGGAAATTACCTGCGATGAATTTCCAAAGCCGTTTTCAATATGTGCATACATCAACATACTTTCATCGCTTGAAAGTCCGCTTTGCTTTCTGAACTCCGCTTTACTTTTCTTTTTTGCCATTGTCAATTCAGCCGTGTCGTTCCAATTGTCCCACTTCTCGTAATCTATGCCGTTTTGAATACCGAATAATTTTGGTTTGCAACTCTCCAAAAAACCACGGATTCCGCCGGGTAAATCGCTTGAAAGAAGATGAAAAAGATAACTTATAGAAGTAAAAGCCACCTTATCAGCATATAGAATTGCCGCCTTCAAAAACGATACCTTGCCCCAAAATTCATAACCGTCTATGTTAAAACCTTCGGGGGGCAATCCTATGAGAGGAATATCATTCGGGTTGCAATAGCAGTCATATTTTATATTGTGAATGGTTAAAAATACCGGAATTTCTCCAAAAAAATCCTTATACACACCTTTTGCAAGCGCTCCCGCCACCCCGCTCCATTCGTGGCAATGGATATAATCGGGTTGAAATCCTGATTTTATGCACCAATCGAGTGCAACCGATGTTAAAAATGCAAAACGCAAATGGTTATCGTTGTATGAACTTTTACCGCTGTCGCCATAAACTCCGTCTCTGCCAAAATAATCATCTGCCCGTACGAATAAATTTTCATCATTTTTTGACTTTATAATTGAATATTCTTTTTTCTGCACCCGCTCTGTTCCGCCGCCGATTACCTCAAACTGTTTTTTAACATTGTCATTTTGTGAGGCGAGTAATCGGTTGTAATAGGGGACGAATCCCAAAATCTCTATGCCTTGCGTTTTATATGCAGAGACGATATAACCCACCGCACGGGCGAGCGGGCTGTCGCTAAAGGAATAATCTTCCGAGCATATAACAAGAATTTTCACGGGACCTCTTATGCAAAGATAAATTATTTTTTCAAAAAACGGCAATTTTTTTTCATTTTCACCTATTCTACTTCATAATAGGGAAGTGAGGAAACTCGGCGGTGCAAAAATAGGGTATAGGGAAGGGGTGTGGCTGGTGGTGGGGAGAAAGAAATTGTAGGGGCGTGGTTTTTAACCCGCCCTTTTAGAATTGCAGAGAATCGTCATTCTGCGCGTGGTCGCAGAATCCATAGAGTTTTTTGGTGCACTCGGCACACACCGCGTTCGCTTGTTAATGGAAAACTCGGCGTTGCAAGGGTTGAAAGTGAAAAGTGTAAAGTTATTATTCTTTACTCTTTACTCTTTCAACTCATTTTTCTACCTTTCCCCATTATGAAACTCCGTTCTCTCACAACAATTGAAGGTCGCAATATGGCAGGGGCGCGTGCACTTTGGCGAGCCACAGGAACTAAGGAAGGTGAATTCGGGAAGCCTATAATTGCAATAGCAAATAGTTTTACCGAGTTTGTGCCGGGGCACATTCATTTGGAGCCTGTTGCGAGGTTGGTTGCAGAGAAGGTGAGAGCGGCGGGCGGAGTCCCGAAAATTTTCAATACAATTGCCATAGATGACGGAATAGCGATGGGGCACAGCGGAATGCTTTATGAAACGAATTACAATGGCGGAAATGAGTTATAGAGAATGCAAATAGAAGTTTCTATATTATAGATTTATGAAGATTAAAGGATGGATAAAATATTTAGAAGATGGAGACTTTGTATCTATACCATCGCGGGATACGATAGTCAAAATTATTATGCACGGTAAAGGAAAGACTAAAATATGAAACAAATACGCATATATTACGAAAGTTTGGAACAAGCCGAAAATTACATTAAACCGGTAATTGAAAAAATTATTGATAAAAAAACTGTTGAATTATTTTTAGTCAAACGCCCCAAATCCGCAAAGGATTTGAATGACGGTTCTATTGCTGCCATTCAAACTATGACAACGCCAGATGTTTTGATTACAGGTATTGCTAACAACAAAGAATATCCCTTAATTCTCATTGAATTTACGGAAGCAGTAACAACCGAAGACCACGAATTGCAACGCACTTATGGTGCAGTTGCAGCCTATCTTTCAGGTGCTTACTACCTAAAATTATCAGGCAAAAAACATTCTGAAAAAGAGTTTGGTGGTGCGAAATACAACCCATTTTCAACTCCAAAAATTTTTATTGAGACGGTAGGGTATGAAGGCTATATAATTGCCGATTGGAAAACCGAAAAAGGCAATAAATACACTTTGCAACGCAATCCAAAATATCCGTCTTGTCCGCCAGATATTGCCATTCTAACAGCCACTTTGCAAAATGCCGTTTCAGCTTTTGTGAGTTCTGAAAAAGATTGGTTTAAACGCAGTTTGGCAGAATTAAAACAAGATAAATCATACCAAACTTACCGCAAACAAGTAAATGCCGCAATAGGTGCAAATGATTTGTTAGAAACATGGAAAGGTCGCAATGATAGCAACTTAAACAAACTGCGTTACTTTGTGAAAGAAAATTTTGTTGCAGCAAAAATAAATCGTTTTAGTCACGCAATGGATCCTGATAGGGGAATTTTGACATTTATTTCGTTTGTATTTTCAAAAACAAGGCAAGTTTTCGGAATTTATGCACTTGTGCGGCCACGCGGTAATGATCTGATGAAACAGGACTTAATAACGCTTAATGAAATGTGTGATAAATTGGCAACCGCTCTAGAAATGGATAAAAGTGGTATTCCCGAATGGTTAATTGAAGAACTGAATAAAGCCGCGACAAAAGCAAAATCATTGAACGAAACAATAGATTTTCAACCTGTTTGGGAAAAATACAAGAAACAAATTACAGAAAACAAAGTTGTAATGACACTTGCCTACTTTTTAGACGGTATTTATCTAAATCACAACGGAATATGTTTGAAATGGGATAAAAGAAAGTTGGTAAATTCCACAAGTAAAAATTTTTTGCCTGCATTTTCAGCATACTTTGATTTTTCCGATTATACCAAGCCAACGCCCATTATCGAAATTGCAAACGAGGTTGATGAAGATGAGGTAACATATACCATTGTTCACAAAGTGCTAATTCCAAACGGTTTTCAAATCGTTTCTGTTTCTTATCCCGGTTTGCAGGGTGGCGGTGCGATTTTACCAAACCCAGAATCAGGAAAAGCCCAACCGCGTGAATATCCTGATGTTATCGCTTTGCCGCCTGCAAATTCTAAAATTGATGTTGTGTTGAATGAAAGTAAGGGAATGTTTGCAAAGGCAGCGGTTGAAAATGATGTAGAGAAGATTTTGCGGTATAAAACAGACTCGAAATTAAAAATAGCACTCAAAGAAACATTGTTTGTTGCACAAGTTATCGACAAAAACAAGGAATTGAAAAACATTATTATCGGTGTTGCTTTTGGCGTGAAAGGTGGAACTATAATCGACTGGCGACCTGATAATGTAGATTTTATTTTCAGAATAGCAAACCGCAAGCAGTGGGCAATCGGCATTTTCAAACAGGAAATGCGGGACTTGATAAATAGGGTTGAAGGTAAAACCAATTTTCCAACGGTTTATAAATTATGCAAGAGTAATGAAAATCAACTAAATTTAGGGTTGCAATAGAAATATGGAAACTTTAAAATTATTCATAAGTTACTGTCATAAAGACGAAATTTTGGTTTCTGATTTTGTCAGTCATATCAAACCATTAAAAGATAATGGAATTATCAGCGAATGGTACGATAGAAAAATTGAAGTAGGCAACGAATTTCAAAAGGATATTGACAATAATCTTGAAAAAGCAGATATTATTTGTCTTATGGTGTCGCATAATTTTCTTTCTTCAACTGCGTGTATGAAAGAAAAAGATGCTGCATTGAAATTAAGAAACGAGAAAGGAGTTAGAGTAATACCTATTATTTTAGATCATTGCTTGTGGACTGAGTACAAAGAATTGAGTAATTTATTAGCACCAATAGACGGAAAGCCGATTACTTCTTTTGACAACAAAAATGAAGGATGGGTTAATGCTGTTAAATGGATAGAAAAAGCATGTTTGTCAATAACTCAAATTAATAATTTGAAAATAAATAATGAATTTGAAACCTTTTTAGAAAGTACTGATTTGCTTGCAAAATCGCATAGTGAAAAGGAAACTCTTTTATTGAAAGATATTCTTGTTTTCCCTAAATTGAAATATTATGACGATAAAGAAAAGTCTCATAAATACGATTCTGCTAAATTCGCAACCGAAGTATTGCAATGTGGTAAAATAATTATTGCAGGTGAAAACCAATCGGGAAAAACTACATTATGCAAAGCACTCTTTAGAATATTCAGGGAATTGAATTACATACCAGTCTATTTGAAAGATGATAACACACATAAGGGAAATCCGTTAAATAAACTTGAAATATCCTTTGCCGAACAATATGAATCTGTACCATTCGATACACTTGACAAAAGACGAATAGTCCCGATAGTTGATAATTTCCATTTAACTAAGTATCAAGAAAAATACATAGAACAATATAATGATTTTCCAAATCATATTTTGATAGTTGATGATATTTTTGGGTTAGACATTAAAAATCAAACGCTCATTCAAGAATATCGTAAATTCAAAATTCGAGAATTTACAGCATTGGAGCGAAACGAGTTAATTCAAAAATGGATACAAATTAAGGAAACCCCTCAAATACAAGGAAATTCCAATTACTTACAACAAAGTATTGATGAAAAAACAGAAATAATTGAAAATTCATTGGGTATTGCTTTCGGGAAAGGAATAATGCCGTCATATCCATTTTTTATTTTAACCTTATTGTCGGCACAAGAAATTCAAAAGCCGTTAGATGCCGAAATTACTTCACAAGGTTATTGCTATCAGGCATTAATCTATTTGTATTTAAGAAAAGAAGGGGTTAAAAACGACCAGATAGATATTTATGTAAATTTTCTTACAGAGTTAGCATTTTGGCTTTACGATAAAAAAAATAATGGATTAAACCAAGAGGAATTATACGAATTTTTGAAGTATTACACTTCTCACTTTAATTTACCTATCTCAACTACAGACATACCAAAAGTTTTATCAAATGTAAATATTTGCAAGTTTGATTCCTGTAATCAATACCATTTTTGCTATGATTATCTTTATTATTTTTTCATTGCAAAGTATTTATCCGATCACATCGAAGATAAGAGAAAACTAATTGATAACATTCTTGCAAATCTTCACAAAGATGAAAATGCCTATATTACAATTTTCATTGCACACCATACGAAATCGAACTACATATTAGACGAACTACTTTTGAATGCTGAGATATTGTTTGAAAACTATAAGCCTGCCACATTAAGCACTGATGATCTTTCTTTTTTTGATAAACATGAAGAACAAATAGTCAAAGCCATTTTACCTTCATACGAACATAATTCCAATGCAGAAAGAGGTAAATTACTAACCCGAAAATCCGCAGTTGAAGATGCCAGACAAGAAAAATCTGAAAATCAATATTTAGAAGATGATGTTGCAGAATCAGAATTGCTAAAGAATATTCGACTAAGTATAAAAACAGTTGAAGTAATGGGACTTGTTATTAAAAACAGGTCTGGTTCACTTGATTTAAAGAGATTAGAATATATTTTTGAACAAGGATTAAATGTCCATTTGCGTTTCATAACTTCATTTTTAGAACTAATCCAAAATCAACGGGCAGAACAAGAAATAGTTGAGTTTCTTACAGAAAGAATAAATGATATAATAGAAAAAAATAATGGCAATAAAGAGCCAAGTATTGATAAAATCAAAAAATTAGCAAAAGAAATTTATTGGAATTTGAACTTTGGAGTTTTACATGGAGTTATTACAAAATCTATTCATTCTCTCGGCTCAAATAATCTACTATCCATTGCACAAACAATAAGTGATAAGACAAAAGTTCCTGCTACATTTATTGTAAATCAAGGAATTAAATTGTGGTATGCAAAAAATGTTAGAATTGATGAAATTGCAAATCGTATAAAAGAAAAGGATTTTTCACTGACTGCCAAACAATTGATGAAACTTAAAGTTGTAGAACATTGTTTGTTACATAAAATTGATTACAAAAAAATGCAAGAAATAGAAAGTAAGTTACAAATACAGTCAGGTAAAATACTCGCAGAAAAATCAAAAACCAATCAAAAGAAAGAAATATGAGTATAAAGAAAACAGACGAAGAAAAATTTGATTATTTTGTAGCCGAATCGCAAGCAGAATATCTTGTATCACGAGAACTTGCAAAAGAGGAACGAAAATCAAAGTTGGGTTTCAACGGATTAACACCTACCGAATGGGCATTGCTATCTAAAAATGTTGTTGTTGAAGACGACCTTTTAAATCCTGTTTGGAACGACTTATCTTCGCCGAGAAATAAATATCAGTTAGAACACGGTGCAGTTTATCCTATCAAACTGTGCGAACGGTTGATAAAAATGTATTCCGCAGAGGGCGACACCATTTTTGACCCATTTTTGGGCATTGGTACAACAATGATTGCCGCACAACAACTCAATAGGCATTGTGCAGGAACTGAATTAAATCCAAAATTTGCGGGTATCGCTCAAAATTGGTTAGACGATGTACAAGGACTTTTCGGAAACAATATGCACTACAAAATAGTAAATGACGATTGTCGAAACTTATTGAAATACATAAGAAAAGACAAAATTCAACTTACAATCACTTCGCCACCATATGCCGATTTTATACAAAAATCCATCAAAGACAGGGAAACAACGCACAAAACCTCTGTAATAAAATTAGAGAATAACAGCACTGTAAAACAATACAGCCAAGAAGAAAATGATTTCGGCAATTTGCCATATAAAGATTTTTTGGAGCAAATTAAGCAGATTTTGAAAGATAATTTTGAAGTTACAAAGGTAGGTGGGTACTCGTGTTGGGTCGTAAAAGATTACCGTGATACAAAAAACAAAGTGCCGTATGTTCCATTCCATTCCGATTTGGCAAGAGCAGGCGAAGAAGTTGGTTGGAAATTTCACGATTTAATCATTTGGGACCAAACAGGGCAACGACGATTGGTTTTATTGGGCTATCCGAGTGTTTTATACACTAATCAAAATTGCTCATTTATAGTGGTGTTTAGAAAGGTAAAATAAATAAAAGATATGGTTAATTGGAAAGTATTTGAAACGAAATACGATAATCGTGAGCAATGGGCATTTGAAAAT
This sequence comes from Fibrobacterales bacterium, assembly GCA_025997455.1. Taxonomy (GTDB): domain Bacteria; phylum Fibrobacterota; class Fibrobacteria; order Fibrobacterales; family Fibrobacteraceae; genus BNUP01. The sequence goes on from BNUP01000056.1 coordinate 13,075, forward strand.
ATGTCTCATTGGCTTTTTTGTGCTGAAATGGGTTGCTCTATTGGATTGTTTCGCTATAAAAATCAGGCGGGAATAGAAACTGAACCGATTGACAACAATGGCAAAATTTATGGATTTCAAGCCAAATATTATTCAACTCCTATTGCTCAAAATAAAAATGATATTATTGATTCAATTCAAAAAGCAAAGGCAAAAAATCCTCAACTTAATACTATTCTATTATATCTGAATCAAGAATTTTCAGAAGGAACAAAACAAAAGAAACCGAAATATTTAATAGATATAGAACAAGCAGCAACAAATGTAGGTGTAGAAATTGAATGGCGCGTACCAAGTCATTTAGAATGTCAATTATTACAACTATAGTGCTTTCCTTTTTTTGGACAAGATTTGTTCTTATTTAAGGTGCAAATCTTGCTTTGTTTGTTCTGTTCACAAATATAGAATTTTAATTTCAAAAAAGCAAGGGATATTTTCATAAAAGTG
>BNUP01000057.1 GCA_025997455.1 Fibrobacterales bacterium
AGGCTACCTAACCATCGTGGATTATGATGCCGAGAGTATGCTCTACACGCTCGACTACCCAAATGACGAGGTGCGAATCGGATTTGCAAAGGCTCTTTCCGCGGCGTATGCCGGGGTAATGCCGGAGGCACAAGCCGCTTTGGTGAATAAAATGCACAAAATGCTCGCCGCAGGCGATGCCGAAAATTTTGTGGAAGCGTTAAAACCTTTTTACAATGGCATTCCATTTGACATTCTCTCCCGCGTGGAGCATTGCTACCAACTTATCTTTTATGTTGTTATTCGTATGCTCGGCATATACTCACGGGTGGAGGTGCATACGGCGGTAGGCAGTGTTGATGCAGTGATAGAAGTTAAGGACTTTGTGTATGTAATAGAGTTTAAGTTAAACGATACGGCGGAGTCGGCATTAGCACAAATAGACGGCAAAGATTATGCGTTGTCTTACTATGGGCAAGGTAAAAATATCGTAAAATTGGGGATTGAGTTCGACAAAGAAAAACGCAATATAGGGCGGTGGGTTGTGTCACGCTAATTATATGTATGAAGCGTTCCCCGTTAGTTCAGATAGTGTTTCTTCTTGTCATACTCGTGCGCAGGTTGTCCTCGTGACACGGGGAACACTTTCAACTTTACACTTTTCACTTTCAACTCTTTTCTACCTTCCCACTTATGAAAGGTATCCTTTTGGCAGGTGGAGCGGGGTCGCGGCTTTATCCGTTGTCGGCGGTTGCGAGTAAGCAACTTCAACCCGTATATGATAAACCGATAGTGTATTATCCGCTGTCGGTTTTAATGCTCGGCGGCATTCGCGATATTATGCTCATAAGCACTCCGCAGGATGTTCCGCGATTTCAAAACCTGCTGGGTGACGGTTCTCAATGGGGATTGAAAATTCAATACGCGGTGCAACCCAAACCCGAAGGAATTGCACAAGCATTTCTCATTGCAGGTGATTTTATAAAAGATGAACCCTGCACTCTAATTTTGGGCGATAACATTTTTTACGGTTCATTTGACCTATACGGCATAATGAATACGGAAAAGAATTTTGTGGGTGCGCGAGTGCTCGGTTATGCTGTTAATGACCCCGAACGCTATGGTGTGGTTGAATTTGATGCAAACGGAAAGGCACTTTCTCTTGAAGAAAAACCTGCAAAACCAAAAAGCCGATACGCCGTTCCCGGTCTCTATGTCTATGACCAAACCATTCTGTCAAAAGCCCAAGCCTTAAAACCCAGTGCGCGAGGCGAACTCGAAATCACCGACATCAACAAGGCGTATTTGCAGGAAGGAACGCTCTTTGTAAAAAAAATAGGGCGCGGAGTTGCCTGGCTCGATACGGGCACTCACGCATCGCTTTTGGAGGCGAGCAATTTTGTATATACCCTTGAGTCGCGGCAAGGTCTTAAAATTGCGTGCTTGGAGGAAATTGCCGTGGAACAGGGTTTTGTTCAGTGGGCGGAAATGAAATCGCATCTTGAAAAAAATATGCCGAAATGCCCATACCGAGAATACATATATAAGAGGTTTGAAGTGATGTAGTTGCCTCTGCGTTGCAGGGGTATAGGGTGTGGGGCAAACTTTCTACCTTCCCTCCGTGCCAGCATACAAATTTTTCCCGATTATCGCTTTGCTCCTCGCTTGTCAGGGACCTTGGGATTATTACCCCGAAAATCCGGAAAATTATCAGGGAATTTGGGCATCGGCATTTGTTGTTTCTGAGCGACCGATAGAAAATGTGTGTTTTGATAAGTTGCATAAATTAGATGAACTGCGATTGCCGAGTTTTGCTTTTTATGATTCTGCGAGCATAAAAATAACGGGAAAATTCTCAAATGCAGGCACAGACGAAGAAATTTCAATTTCCCTCTATCCCGACACAGCCGACTTTAACCAAAACCCGAATTGTTTTCTCGGTGCATCGAATGCACTCGCAAAGGCAGGCGAACGCTACAGTATAAAAGCGTATTTCAAATGGGACAGTGCGGGAAAAACTGTAGAGAGCAATCTTTCGGCAGAGACATATATTCCTCAAAAATTCAAAGTGAAAAAAATTTATGATTTACTCGGCGCACCGCACGCACAAGGCGATACTTTAACTTATATGCCCCCGCCCTTTGATATGAAATCACATTACTTTGTTCCCGAATACAGCGATGATGTGGGTGCAGCATTAGTTTCAATGATTTATGGGACGGATGTTTTTTGGGGTGAAAATACCATAGATAAAATCGCAGGGCAATTTTCAACTGACGGAGATACGGCACGGCACGCAGTTTTTGGAGATAGAGAGCAAGTGTATGTCGCGCAAAATTTGCAAATCTCAAATATGAAAAAGGATATAGACAGCATACCGATAATTGCAATGCAAACTCCCGCCTTGGGCAAAGCGGCATTTCTCTTTTACGCAACCACTCGCGACTATACGGATTATTACGCGGATAAACCGATTTCCAATATTACAGATGGTGCGGGTATTTTCGCTGGAATGCTCGTAGATACGGTTGTTGTATATTTTAAACCCTTAGACGGCATAAAAATTTATTCTTATGATGATGCGCAAAAAGCGTGGTGTATGCAATATGAGGAAATAAAAGAGGATGGTATTGAGACTTGCTTTGATTATTGGAAAAATCGCAAACTTGACGAATCGATAATTTTAGATATATCAAATAAAAATGTGAACGATTTGGTAACTTTTTGCGAACATAGAAACTTCCCCATAAAAAAATATCCGCTTTGCGGAACTGCGCTTGTGCATTATTCCAAAAGTGCAAGCGGACACTCGGCAATTTTAGATAGAGAAGTTAAAAAATGGTGCGAGGAACATCCAACAGATTCTGAATGCGGAGAGTTGTAAATGATAAATGCTTTTATTGACGAAATTTATCACACCGCACTTTCCGGAGGGGCGGTGATGTTTCCGATTTTATTGGTAGGTGCATTTGGTTTTTATTATTTATACTGCGGTTTTTCGGGACTAATTCCCGTTCATAAGGCACTGCGAATGGCGGGTGTTATGGCAAAGGTGGCGCCGCTTTTGGGCTTGCTCGGCACAGTTACGGGAATGGTGCAAACTTTCAAAATCATAACAATTTACGGAAACCAAAACCCCGTTCTAATGGCAGATGGAATTTCGGAAGCATTGATAACCACCCAAAGCGGTTTAATAATCGCCTTTCCTATTATGTTGCTTAGCCAAAGATTAAGCGATAAAACTACATCCCAACGCTGAATTTTAGCCTAGTGTCTTTTGGACTATCGAGACCGTGTGCAACGCCAAAACCGATGTTGAAGGGAACGGAATAAAAAATACGATTTTCCAAAAACCACTCAATGCCAACACTTCGCACTAAATTTTTATTATATGAAGTTCCCCATACCGATCCTGCCTGAATAAAAGGCTGCACCGAAAAATCTCTTGTGGTGAAAATTCCAAAACGATTTCTAAAATCATTCCAAATCGGAAATTTATAACGAAAATCGGCTAAAATTGTGCCCGTGCCTTGGCGAAAATAACTCTCCGCATTCTGCAAAATCGGGTAGCCGTCTATCACGAGCGGATGCAGATAAAAATTATCGAGCGTATCGGAGTCGGTGCTGTTCCAAGACAGAATGCCGTTTCCAAAAAACGAAAGCGAAAATTTGCCGTTTTTTTGTATGGGATTTGGGAGTGAAAAAAATGCCGAAAACGCCCATTCGTGTAGATTAAAATGTCGATAATGCGGAGTTATCACGCCGGCATCGCTTATGGTAAAACTCTCCGCAAAAGTTCCCGGTCGAAAAAGATCCGATGATGAATATGAGTATAATCCCTGAACACCGAAAATGCTGTCCCGTTGCGTGAAACCTGCCATTGCACCCGTCTGCAATCGTTTGTGATAATCCCAAGCAAATCCGTCTTGATAGAGGTTAAATTTTGCCAAGTCGTAAGAGGCAAAAAGCGAAAGCGAATCGCCCTGTTTAAAAACCGAATAACCTGCGGCAAAAAATGCTGTGTATAATTCCGAGGCGTATTCGCTGAGCGAAAGAGAGTCCTCATAACTGCGAGGGTCTTCATAGCGAACGGTGTCTTTTGAGGGCGTGTTTGTTCGCATAACCGCAAGGTTAATAGTTATGGGCGTGCTGCGATTTTCAAGTGATGCGAGTAAGTCGCTTTGGGAATCTTCTCCAAATTTTCCGAGTTGCTGCAATGCGGCAAGTTGGAAAAAATTTTTATTTAGCGGGTCGTTTAAGCCAAATGCAAATCCCAATTTTGGCGTGATAATTCCCTCGTTTATCGCTCCAAAGTCAGGCGGGCGGTCATCGAAAGAGAGGAGCGGAATGAGTATTGGCATTCTCGGAATGGGGGAGTAATTTTTTTCTGCATTGGCAAATGAAAGTCCTTCTTTGCCTTCAACCGTCAAGTCGATAGGCGACTGCGGCTCGTCACCAGCGAGGATGCAGTCGAAGTAACCCATAGAATGCATCGGCAACTTATCATTGCATTTTTGGTGTCTCGTGTTCCCCGTGTCAAGCACGAGGACAACCTGCGCACGGTATGACAAGGAGTGCGGAGCATCAATTTTATAAACCGAAAAGCCGTCTTTATCATAGCCTATATAATATATTCCGTTTGTATCCGGAGTCGGTGAAAATGCCCCGCCAAGAACGGTTGTGATTTTGTCAATTTTTCCGCCTTCTAATTTTTTAACATATAAATTAAAAATTCCATCTGCATCTGATGAAAAATAAATGGAATTTCCGTCTGTGCTCCAAGCGGGGTCTCTTGAATCAAAATCGCCTTCTATTATAGTTTCAAAATTTGTTCCGTCTGAATTTACAATTGCAATTTTTCTGCTCACATTATCGTAGTAAGAAAAAACAATTCGCTTTCCGTCGGGTGAAAATTGCGGGTTGCTTATTATGGGAATCGGTTGCGAAATGTCGTTTATATCGCCCAATGAATCTGTGCTTGCAATTGAAAGATAAAATCTCGTGCCGCTCTTCTCCCTTCTCGCAAAAACAACCTGCTTTCCGTCTGGCGAAATATTGGGATAAACCGCATCTGCAAATTTTGTAATCAAATGCGAATTTCCGTTTGTATCTGCAATTGCAATATCAAAATATAACTTTCCTTTTTTATCTCGATTTTGGTAATTCGTGTATGCGAGCAATAACCCTTTTGGCGTTTGACGAACAGACATTCCTTGTGAAAGATAAGGTTTTTCTAATTTGAATTTTTCGTATTGTTTTAATTGCAGAGTATCATTTTGTTTTAATTTATCCGAGTTCAATTCAAAAATTCCGCCGTCAAAAAAATCGCCGCCGAAATTTGATAAGCCGTAAAGTTTTCCTCCTGCAACACTCAAAAAATCATTGTAAAAAAAATCCTTTGAAATTTTTTCACCTGCGAATAAATCGCCAACCGAATCTCGCACTGCCTCATACTTCGCCCGCCTGTCTTTTTTCCAATTTTCATACAATTCCCTCTCGTCAATTTTTAACTTATAAGTTAATGCCGTGCTCAACGATAAACGGGATATTCCGCCCATATCTTTCCAAAGTTCTGGCAATGCAGAATCGCCATAAACTTCCGCAATGTATCGCACCAAATCAAAACCTTGAGTGTAGGGACCGAGTTCCGCCTCCAAAGATTGCCCGCTAAAATCTTCCATAAATTCAAGCGGTAAAACGGAATTTTCCAAAAAAGCGGTTCGCAAAAGCATATCGCGGTGAGTATCCCACCTGTCAAAACCCATCCTTGCACTTTCATATTGAGCGGTGCCCTCGGCAAACCAAAACGGTTGAATCATAAATGGAAAATAGAGGAGAGTTGAAATTTGTTTTTTTTCATTGTAAAAATCACCGCTTGAAATTTGCACTCCCTGTATCCAAGGAAAGGGAGTTTTGCTTCCGTTTTGCATACTCGCCAAATGACTGAATTCGTGCGTGATAACATCGCTAATCCAAGAGTGAGTGCCGCGAATTTTGAAGTCCCAATTCGTAAGTTCAATGCGCATCATATTATAAACGGGGTTCGCCTCGCCGTTTGAAAAGAGTGCGTTTCCCAAAACCAAATTCACTTTGTCGGGCAGTTTAATTCGGTATCGCTTTGTTAAAGTGTCATAAACGCTCTCAGCAAAATCAGTAGCAACCGCCGCCTGCTCTCTAAATTCCGCAGGGTAATGCACATAAAAACGGTCGGTCTCAACGCTCTTCCAATTTATTGCACTTTGATTGCCGTAAAATGCCGCAAAAGATGCAGTCGCTGCAAAAGCAAGTGCAAAAAGAAAAGTTTTTCTAAATATTTCGGACATAACACTATAATGTGATAAAAATGTTATTATTCATTTAATCCGCTTTTCATATAGTTCTTCTCTGGAAATTTTCCTAAATTTTTTACCTGCGGCAAACGGATGGTTTATTAGAGAATTCGGATTATCCCAAGCAAGACCTATGTCGGCAAATAACCTCTCGGCTTCGTGCTTGATATTTGTATCAATGCGAACTTGTAAAAGACTGCTCTGTGCCATAATTAGACTCCTTGAACGACAACATAATACAAATATACTATATTTTAATACAATAGATTCTGTCTTTGCTATAAAAATATGAGAAATTCCCTATTTTTGCTCCTCGCTCTCCTGCCCCTCTGCCTTTTTGGTTGTGCAGGATGGATGCCTTCGGTGGCAAGTACAATGGCAGATGAAAAATTAGGTTATGTGTCTTTTTCGAGCAAAGGCGGCGATTTGAAATGGGAAGATTCTAATGTTGGATATGGTGCTTACGCCAGCGAGAGGCCGGTATGAGCAGCATACGGATTTTTTAAGGGAGAAATTGCAAGAGATGGGCTGGAATTTAATTTTCCCGGTTCGCTTACCCCTACTTTTGTTTTGAGGAACGATTATTTGGGATTTATGACTTAATCGTGTATATGAATCAAACTCAAGATTTTTATGTAAGCACTCCATTTAATGGGAATTTTATTTTTATCAATGGAAATGGAAATCTGTTATTTATTTGTGGCAAGCGTTGGTAATGTCTATCTCTACTATGGACATATCATAAATTTGGCACATATATACAAATCTATAAAATTTCTATATTCCCCCAATGATTTACGGTGCAATACTTGCCGGCGGTATGGGTCAGCGAATGACCCAAGCGGTGGTTCCTAAGCAGTTCCTCGAAATAGAGGGCGAGGCTATTATTTGGATTGCCATTAAAAAGATGCTCAGCGTGGAGCGGTTCGATAAGTTAATCATCGCTATGCACCCCGAATGGTCGGATTATTTAGAAAAAATGCTCGCAATTAAACTCGGCAAAAAATACAGCAGAATTGTGGTTATAGACGGCGGTTCAACCCGTTTGCAAAGCATAGAAAATATTTTAAGCACCATTGAAAAAGACGGTTTTCACGATGACGATGTGGTGATTTTGCACGATGCGGTTCGCCCATTTGTTACAAAAAAACTTTTGGAGAATAGTATTGATGCTACGCTCAAGCACCAAGCGGTGGGGGTAGCGGCACCTGTGGTTGATACTATGTTTTGGGTGGAGAACGGCACCATACAGTCTATGCCCGACCGCGACCATTTATTTCACGGGCAAACTCCCGAAGGCTTTCATGTGCAAACACTCAAAAAAGCCTTGGAACAACTGACCCCCCAAGAGCGAGACACAATCACGGGAACCGTCCAAATCTGTATGGTCAAAGGCATTCCTATTCATATCATAAGCGGCGATAATGAAAACTTCAAAATTACATCCGATAGCGATTTTGCAATGGCTCAGGCATACATTAAAGCGGGGCTTGACGAAACCCGATGAAGGCTTGCGTACTCGAATCAATCGGGAATCTTGTTTATAGAGAAGTCGAGGAACCGCAAGTTCGCGATGGCGAAGTTCTTTTGGAAATTGGGGCGTGCGGAATATGCAGCAGCGATATAGACAGGGTGTTCAAAACGGGAACTTATCATTTTCCCTTAATTCCCGGTCATGAGATTGCGGGGCGTGTGGTGCAAACCGGAGAAAATGCGGCGGTGTTTCCGCTTATTCCGTGCAGGAAATGCGAGCCTTGTAAAAACGGCGATTATGCCCTGTGCGAAAATTACGATTATTTTGGGTCTCGGCGAAACGGAGGCTTTGCAGAATATTTGGCAGTGCCTTCTTGGAATTTAGTGCCTATCGATAAAAGCGTGAGTTTTGAGTGTGCTTGTTTATGCGAACCTGCGGCGGTGGCTCTGCATTCGGTGCGCAGGAGTGAGGTGAAGATTTCTGATTCGGCTTTGGTAGTTGGCACAGGAACTATCGGTTTTTTGGTGGCGGAATGGTTGCACTTGCAAGGCGTTAAACAAATTACGATACTCGGACGGAGCGATAGAAAATTGGAGTTTGCCCGTTCTTTAGGTTTTGCCGAAACTTGCCGATATACTAATATGGACTCTTTGCAAAAAAACAGGGCTTCTGTGGTGTTCGAGTGCGTTGGCAGCCCTGAATCGGTGGAGATTGCCGTTCGCTCGGCGGGAAAACACGGCAGGGTGGTGTTGGTCGGAAACCCGAACGGTGATATAAAACTTTTGCGAGATTCCTATTGGCAAATTCTCCGCAAAGAACTTAGCATTCAAGGGGTTTGGAACTCGAATTTTTCCGAAAAGCAAAACGATTGGAAAACCGTGGTGGCGGCGTTGGAACAAAAAAAATTGAACATTGCACCGCTTATTACTCATCGTTTTTCGCTTTCGGAGTGCGGCAGAGCATTTGAAACTTTACGCGACCGCAGTGTTTTTTCGGTCAAGGCGGTTTTTACTAATGGCATCTGGTAAAATTTCGCTTTCTATGATGTGTGCGGGAATTGTGGGCATAGAAAAAATTATTCAAAAAGCCGAATCTGCGGGTATAGAATTTCTTCATATAGATATTATGGACGGTTCATTTGTGCCAAACATTACACTCGGCACAATGTTTTTATCCGAACTCAGGCAACTCTCAAAAATTCCAATAGATTTGCATTTACTCATTCAAGACCCCGAAAAAAAACTCGATTGGTTTGGCATTCAAAAGGGCGATCGTGTGGCAGTGCATTGGGAGAGCAGCAGGAGCATTTTGGAGGCGGTCACAAACATTCAGGCGGTTGGTGCCCAAGCGGTGGTTGCCCTAAATCCGGGAACTCCCGTTTCGGTGCTCGATGAGGTGATAGGTCATTTGGACGGAGTTTTACTGATGATGACCAACCCAGGATTTTCGGGGCGAAAACTCATTGAGAGTTGCATTCCCAAGGTAGATCATTTGCGTAAATATGCCGCAAAACGAGGGCGAGATGATTTGGAGATTGAGGTGGATGGCAATGTGAGTTTTTCAAACGCCAAACGACTCAAAAAGCAGGGTGCAGATATTTTTGTGGCGGGGTCATCGAGCATTTTTAGCGGGAATGATTTTTTGAAATTAACTCAAAAGTTAAGGACTGCCGTTAAATGAATTTTCTATCTTCATCTCTATGACTTCTATTCCCAAGCCACTGCCCATTGGCACCGAATTTTTCGACCAAATGATTGAAAAAGATTATTACTATGTCGATAAAACCTTGCTAATCAAAGAACTGCTCGATAAGAAAGCACTAGTAAGCCTATTTACCCGCCCGCGCAGATTTGGTAAAACGCTCACTCAAACAATGCTCAAATGCTTTTTTGAGGACACCTCTATCAGTGTAGAGAGTAGAGAGAAGAGAGTAGAGAGTGAAGAAAAAAATAAACCGCTTTGGGCAAAAGATAAAAGACATTTGTTTAACGGATTGAAAATTGAACAGGTTGGTGGCGGTCGATATATGGAAGAGCAGGGGCAGTATCCGGTGGTGTTCCTCACACTCAAGGGGGCTAAACAGGATTCGTGGGAACTCTCTTACACAAGTCTCAAAAAAGACATAGCCGATGAATTTAAGAGACACGACTACTTGTTAAAAAATGAACAGTTGCTTGCGGAAAAAGAATTGTATGAACGCATTATGCAGTGCAAAGGGAACGATGAAGATTATAACCAGTCGCTTAAGTTTCTCTCCAAATGTTTAGAAACTCATCACAATAAAAAAACAATAATCCTTATTGATGAATACGATGTTCCTTTAGAAAATTCATGGTTTCGCGGATTTTACGATAAAATGATTAGTTTCATTCGTTCGTTTCTGGAGTCAGCCTTAAAAACAAATGATTCTTTAGAATTTGCCGTGCTCACCGGTTGCCTGCGAATTTCCAAGGAAAGCATTTTTACGGGATTAAATAACTTGCAGATAATATCTATTCTAAATAAGAATTATTCTGAATATTTTGGCTTTACTCCTATTGAGGCAGAGTCAATGCTCCACTACTACGATTTAGATATTAGATTGGAAGATTTTAAGAGTTGGTACAATGGTTATTTATTTGGCGAAACACAAGTTTACAATCCTTGGAGCGTTATAAACGCAACAAGCGATATTAGGGATTATACTCAGGCATTTTTACGACCCTATTGGTCTAACACAAGTAGCAATGGTATTGTTCGCACGCTTGTAGACAAAGCGGATGGTAAGGCTAAAGCAGACCTAGAAACGCTCATTACCGGAGGTTCTATCCAAAAAATAATCCACGAAGATATTACTTATGATGAAATGGAAAACAGCATAGAAAATATATGGAACTTTTTATTTTTTACGGGTTATCTTACAAAGGCCTGCGAATCTATAGAAGGCGAAAAAATTGTTTTGGATTTAAAGATTCCGAATAGAGAATTACATTATATTTTTGAGACTAAAATTCAAGATTGGTTCAAGGAGAAAATTAGGCAAAAAGATTTTTCAAAATTATATGCGGCAGTGATAAATGGAGAGGCAGAAACTTTTGAGGAGGAACTAGCAACGGTGTTAGAAACGACCATAAGTTTTTACGACAGTGCGGAAAATTTTTACCACGGATTTTTAACGGGTGTTCTTTCGGGGCTTGACAAGTATATAGTTAAATCCAATCGTGAGAGTGGCAACGGGCGAGGTGACATTTTTATGAAGTACATAAGCACCCGCGGCAAAGCGATTGTTTTTGAGATAAAAATTGCAGGAACTCCGCAAGAAATGGGCAAAAAATGTGATGAGGCATTGGCTCAAATTGAAGAAAAAAAATACGAGGCTGAGTTTATAGCAGAGGGATATAAAGATTCTCTCAAATATGGCGTTGCATTTTGCGGCAAAAACTGCAAGGTGAAAATATGATGAAGAGTATATTGATCAAGGTTGACAACGACTTCTTAAAAAAAGTAGCAACAATTCCAGTAGAAATTTGTGTTCCATAACCACCAGATAGTATTACTACTTTCATGGCATTCTCCTTTCAGGTTAAATTCTCTTTATTTCATAGAGATGATTGTATTTTTGAACCCTTTTTCTATAAGCATAGGCGATACCTCATCTCTATCCACACCATTTAGAGCGATGATAAACTCCGATATTGTCGGAAACTATAACCTCTGAAATTTCAAAAACAGGCATATCGTCAACAAGGTTATGAGAAAGGGGAGCGAATAACCATAAACCTGCGCACCTAAATGAGTGAGCCAAAGCGAGAGCCAAGTTCCCTTAAAACCGCTGTGACCTGTGATAAAAACTTTTTTACCGCTGTAAAAGGTCATATTATTTTCTCCAGTTTCCACGCCTGAACATGCTTTATGCCGTTATTCGATGGCAAAGAAACATCATCGAGCGAGACTACCCATTTTTCGTAATTATCGGCTATCGACTCTAATGGAGCATACTCGCGTTTTGCGGTATCTTCGTCTATTAAAAGATAAGCGGCCTGAATGTAAATCAGTCTATCCCCTTTTTTTGCGACAAAATCAACCTCTTTGCCGCGCATCGCTCCGATATAGACATCAAAACCCGCCCGCCTGAGTTCCAAATAAACAATATTCTCTAATTTATAGCCGATACCATAACCAAAACCTGGGTAAAGATAATTTTTAAAAGACAAGTCGTTGGCGTAATATTTACAGGTTCCGGCAAGCGTTTCTTTGCCGCGAATATCGTATCGCTCCACTTTATGGACAAGAAATGTATCTTCAATATAACCGATATAACTAGAAACAGTGTCGTAAGTCGTTTTGCGATTGTTGCTTTTAAAATAATTTACAATATTGGTTATGGAAATTAAATTGGATGCGTTGTTCACCAAATAGACAAAGATATCTTCTAGCAATTTAGGTTCTTTGATGTTATGCCGTTGTATAATATCGCGGAGGAGCACCGTATCTTTGATGGCGGAGGTATAATTCCGTTTTGTTTCGTCATTCGGGAGTACAAATAACTCTGGCAAGGCGCCGCTCTCCATGTAGTCTATATAAGTTTGCTTGGTAGTCTTTTTCTTGGTAACGCCTATGTATTCAGAAAAACTAAAAGGAAATACTTCAAACTCAACATAGCGCCCGGAGAGCAATGTGGCAAGCTCCCCCGAAAGCATTTTGGAATTGGAGCCGCTAATGAAAATCTCGCAGTTCATGGCAAAATTTTGCGAATGGGAATTTACAAATCTCTCCCATCCCGATATGTTTTGAACCTCGTCTATAAACAGCCACACCTTACCCTTGGGGCACAGTTTTTTTTTATATTGCAAAAGCAAGGATTCTAAATCTTTATAATCTTCTATAAAATCAAAATCGGTAAATTCTTTATTGATGTAAAATAAGTTGTGCGGGTTCGTGCCCTCCGAGATCAACTTGCTGGCTATCTGCCTTAAGATATAACTCTTGCCTGCACGGCGCTGGCCAACTAATACTTTTATCAGTTTGTTTCCTGTGTAATCGAATATTTTTTGCGTATAGGATTTGCGAGGGAATCCCAGATCAGGGACATTTCCTTTCCAAAAATTATATGTTTCTAAAGCTGCAAAATTATCTTTCATACTCGAATTTTTTGTTAAATATACAAAATATTATTGCATACTCGAAAATACTACTCATAACCACACCGCCCAAGGTGCTTTGCCCGTCATCCACAAGTCTGTTAAATGCATTTTATCTTTTAAGGTATCCATCGCTTGCCAAAATTCTGTGTGCTTGTAGACCCCCCAACTCTCCGTCTTTGGCTACTGCTTCCAACGGGTCGCTTTCCAAAGCCGTATTTTCGTCATCGTTTAAGTATCCAAAAACTTCAGGTTGCATAACAAAAAATCCTCCGCTAATCCACGCACTGTCGGCGGGTTTTTCGTAAAAAGACTGCACTCCGCCTTGATTGTCAAGTGATAGAACGCCATAACGCCCTTTGGGCTGCACTGCTGTGAGGGTAACCATTTTTTTTGACTGCCGATGAAAATCTAATAACTTTGAAATATTGACATTTGCCACGCCATCGCCATAAGTGAGCATAAACGGTTCGTTGCCCAGAAAGTCTTTTGCCTTGTAGAGGCGTGCCCCTGTTTGCGTATCTGCGCCGGTGTAGAGCATTGTCACTTTCCAAGGTTCGGTTCTATGTCTATGCATTTGCACGGCATTTGCCTGCATATCTATGGTGATGTCGGAATAGCGGGCGTAATAATTGAGAAAAAATTCCTTGATAACA
>BNUP01000058.1 GCA_025997455.1 Fibrobacterales bacterium
GGTCTCTCAAATCGAACCGCGAGGCAGGCTGGGGGCGTAGCGATATTTATCTCAAGTATAAAAACTTTAGGGGCAAAGCCATTATTTTTGAACTTAAATATGCCGAAAAAGTGGCAGGATTAGACGCTAAGTGCGATGAGGCGTTAGCACAGATAGAGAAAAATAAATACATCGCTGATTTAGAAGATGACGGCTACAAACCGGAGAACATCATTAAATACGGCATTGCTTTTTGCGGAAAAAATTGTATGGTAAAAATACAGGATACATAAGTATACAAAAAATTTCTATTTTTCAAAACTATGAGAGTTTTTATATTCTATCTGTTCATCTCTTTAACGGCAGTAGTTTCTTTTGCCGCCCCCATCTCCAAATCACAGGCAGAAAAAATTGCACTGAATATTGCAAATTCCAAAAATTTTACAACCAATTCCATTTCAAAAGCAACGCTGAGTTATGCAGGCACACAGGATTTTACCTCTGCAACACCAGAAGATAACCCGCTTTATTATGTTTTTAACACTGATAAAGATGGTTTTACGATAATTTCTGGAGATGATATATTCACCCCGGTCGTAGGCGTTGCCGAAAAGGGAAAATTTGACCCTTTTGACCTGCCGCCTAACTTTGCAGAGTATTTGCGGGGTATTGAAAGCGAAATGCGGTTTGCTTTGGAAAACGGTCAAACTGCAAGTGCCGGCATATCTGCTGAATGGGCAAAATACTCAAATGGCACGGTATATGAACAAGGAACTCATTTAATACAAACAACTTGGGATCAAAATTCGCCGTATAACGACAAATGCCCAACGAGTAGCAATAAAAGAACTCTTACCGGCTGCGTTGCAACTTCAATGTCGCAGGTTATGAATTACCATCAGCATCCAAAAGTAATTTCCGGCGATATTCCTGCATATACAACAGCAAAAAGCGGAATTTCAGTTTCAAAAATACCAAGAGCAAATTTTAACTATAATTTTTCAAATATGGCAAATGCCGATGTTGCCAACCTAAATTATCACGCCGGTGCGGCAATAAAAATGAATTATGGCATCAATGAAAGCGGTGCGTATTCAAATGATATTGTAAGAGTTCTGCCTCAATTTTTTGATTATGATAAAGGAGTAAGATATATTAGAAAAAAAGGTTCTTATTTACGACCTGAACAATACAGAGATATTGGAAGTGATGAATTTGTTCTTTATTCTGACTCAATTTTGCCAAAAATTTGGGACGATATTATGCGTATTCAAATTGATTCGCTGAGACCTGTTATTTACGGAGGAAACGGCACAAACGGCACCGGCGGACACGCTTTTATTTTAGAGGGTTACAATGATGAAGGAAAATTTTATTTTAATTGGGGTTGGGGCGGAACCCATGACGGTTGGTTTGCTACTTCGCTTTTGAAGCCAGATACTTATGACTTCAGTTCCAATCAAGATGCCGTTATCAACATTATGCCAAATTTGCACGGAACAGGAAATTATGATTTTAGGATTTTTGGGAAAAATTTAATCCCTTCAAAAACAACACTTTCAAATGGCGAAAATTTTAATATTGATGCAACAATTTACAATATTGGAACTGCAACGAGTTCAAAAGGAACAACGCTTGGCGTTATTTTAATGAAAAATGATGTGGAAATTGAAATAATTGGAACGGTTGAATTAGACAGCATTATGCCATTCACAAAAGCGAGAACTCCGCAGAATTATTATTCTCCAGAGGACTACACCTTAAACATTTCTGCAAAAATTCCTGCCACGCTACTTTCCGGTACTTATACAATTAAGTTGGCGGTTATGAATAACGGAGAAATTGAGAGTTTAATCGGCAAAGTTAGGGACTATAAAGATTATGCGGAAATTACAATTCACAGTACAAATATTCCCGTTGAAATTCCAATCGCAATTCAAGGGCTTGTATATAACGGAACAGAACAAATCGGTGTTGCAGAGGGTGCGAATTATTCTATTTCCGGAAATAACGCAACAAATGCAGGAACTCACTTTGCCACTGCAAATTTAATAAACAGCGGTTTAGATAAATTTATATGGAGCGATGGCACAATAGGCAATAAAACAATAGAATGGAATATTGCAAAGGCAAGTGGAATTTTTACACCGGCAAGCACTATTTCCGCAACATACGCTCCAACATTAAAATTGAGTGATTTAACTTTGCCAACCGGATATTTTTGGAAAAATTCGGCAACAACAATAAATGCAGGAAACGGACAAACTTTCCCTGCAATCTATTCTCACCCAAGCGGAAATTACGAAAATGCCACTGGTGAAATTACCGTGAATGTTAAAAAAGCAACTATTGAAATTCCAACCGGTATTTTGGGATTAAGGTATAACGGACAAATGCAAAGCGGAGTTCAGCAAGGAAATTATTCTTTAATGGGAAATTTAGAAACAGAAATAGGAGAATATACTGCAATAGCAATCTTAAATGATAAAAATAATTATGCGTGGAGTGACGGAACAATAGAAGATAAATCAATAGAATGGAGCATTGTTTTAGGTCCAACCATTGTTGAAATTCCAATTGCAATTCAAGGACTTGTATATAACGGAACCGAACAAATTGGCGTTCCGTTTAGCGACAACTATAACATAACTGACAATGTTGGAGTTAGAGGATTATACCGAGCAATTGCAACTTTAATAAATACAGATTCTTACGAATGG
Organism: Fibrobacterales bacterium; assembly: GCA_025997455.1. Lineage (GTDB taxonomy): Bacteria > Fibrobacterota > Fibrobacteria > Fibrobacterales > Fibrobacteraceae > BNUP01. Next base: position 2,700 of record BNUP01000058.1, read on the forward strand.
AGTGATGGAACAAGAGAGAGCAAACAAATTTATTATCTCATAAACGAAATTCCATCCTTTTCCGCTTTAGAAGGCAAAATATTCAAACCGCACATTTCAATTAAAGGCGGATTTGTTCATTTTGAAGGATTGCCAAACGATACTAAATTCTCAATTTATAACTTAAAAGGCAAAATGCAAAGCGTTCCTTTGAGCAATGCGGGTATTTATTTTATCCGTCTAAATTCAAGTGGCGAGAAAATAAAAGTTGTTTTTAGCAAATAAATGTGCCGATTCAAGTGGTTGGTAAAAAAATAGGTGCTTTCGTCACGCGCAGAATGACGATTCCCTGCACTGCTAAACTGGCGAATACTATTCGCCCCTACAATGATACGGGCGGGTTAAAAACCACGCCCCTACAAACTCTACTCTTTACTCTCTACTCTCTACCCTCTACCCTCTCCACCAAACTTTCTACCTTCCCCCTATATGTCTTATCTTCCTGTGATCGGTTTGGAGATTCATTGCCAACTTGCCACCAAAACTAAATTGTTTTGCGGGTGCGAAATTGAGGTGAATACAGAACCAAATAAAAGAGTTTGTCCCGTTTGTTTGGGACTTCCCGGTGCCTTGCCCGTGCCGAACAAAGAGGCGGTTAATTTGGCGATTAAATTGGGTCTCGCGCTGAATTGCGAAATCGATGAGCGGGCACTTTGGACGAGGAAAAATTATTTTTATCCCGACTTGCCGAAGGGATACCAAATAACGCAGACCGGCGGCATTCCGATTTACGACCACCCCATTTGCAAAAACGGTTATATAGAAATAGATTCTGTTGATGGGGGTAATTCAAATAATCACACTAAACCGATCAAAAAGAAAATCGGCATCACTCGAATTCACATAGAAGAAGATGCAGGAAAATTGGTACACGATTTTTCTCCCGAAAACTCGCATTTCGATGCGAATCGTTGCGGAACTCCGCTTTGTGAAATTGTGACCGAACCCGATATCAGGAGTTCTGAAGATGCGGTTTTGGTGTTGCAAAAAATCAAGCAGATTTTGGAATACACGGGAGTTTCAAATGCGAATATGGAAAACGGAAATATGCGTTGCGACGGCAATATATCAATACGCAAAAGCGAAAGCGATCCGTTCGGAACGAGAGCGGAAATTAAAAATTTGAACAGTTTTTCAAACTTGCAAAAAGCATTGGATGCGGAATTTGCCCTGCAATCGGTAACTCTCGACGGCGGAAAAATTGTGGAGCAATGCACCAAACGCTACGACCAAAATCACAACAAAACCATAGTGTTGCGGAGCAAAGAAGACAGCCACGATTATAAATATTTCCCCGAACCGGATTTATTGAGACTCTGCACCGCATCTGAAACAATAGCGAAAATCAAGGCAAATTTACCTGAACTTCCCGATGCTCGGAGAGCGAGATTTGAAACCGCATTCGGGTTAAGTGAATACGATGCACAGGTTTTAACAAGTGAAAAGGAAATCAGCGATTATTTTGATACTGCTGCCGCAAACAGCAAAAATCCAAAACTCTTGGCAAATTGGGTGACAAGCGAATTGATGCGCGAGGTCAAAGAGCGGGAAGGCGGTTTGGGTGCAATAAAAATTACACCGCAAGATTTAGCCTCTATGGTAAATTTAATAACCGACAACACGATTTCTGGGAAAATAGGGAAAACGGTTTTTGCGGAAATGTTGGAAACGGGAAAATCGCCCGAAATAATAGTGAAGGAAAAGGGCTTGGTGCAAATTACGGACACGGGTGAGATAGAGAAAATTGTCCGCGAAATTATATCTGCGAACTCGGCTCAATGGGCGGAATTTAAAAGCGGAAAGCAGGCACTTCGAGGTTTCTTTGTCGGGCAAATTATGAAAAAAAGCGCGGGCAAGGCAAATCCCCCTCTTGTAAATAAATTGTTAGATGAAATACCTCTCGATTGAAGAGTCGGCTCAAATTCTCGCTGACGGCGGAATTGTGGCAATTCCCACCGAAACGGTTTACGGTTTGGCGGGGAATGCTTTTAACGAAAAAGCGGTAGCACGAATTTTCGCCGCAAAGGAACGCCCTTTTTTTGACCCGTTAATAGTGCATATCACAGACATTGCAGACTTGGAATTGTTGGCGGAGAGTGTGCCGAAAAATGCTTTGTTATTGGCGGAAAAATTTTGGGCAGGACCTTTAACTTTAATTCTGCCAAAAAAAAAATCAGTCCCCGATTTAACAACAGGCGGTTTGCCAACGGTTGCGGTGCGAATGCCCAAAAAACAAATTGCAATTGATATAATAAAATTATCGGGAGTTTTGCTTGCCGCACCGAGTGCAAATTTATTTCAACGGCTTAGCCCCACCACCGCCGAACATGTGAAGGAACAGTTGGGCGACCGCATAGACGGAATTGTAGATGGCGGAACTTGTGAAATTGGAGTTGAAAGTTCCGTGGTAGGTTTTGTCGGTGATAATGGCACTCCTATAATATATAGGCAAGGGGCAATTACGGAAGAGATGATAGAATCTGCATTGAACTTAAAAGTTAAAAAATATACTGAAGTTTCCGATAAATTTCCCTCTCCCGGTCTCCTCTCAAAACACTACTCACCCAACACTCCGCTAACAATTGGCATTCCTCAACAAGTTCCGCAAAATTCCGCACTGCTCGCTTTTGGAGAACTTCCTCACAATGCCGAACAATTCAAAAAAATCCTCAACCTCTCGCCAAATGCAAACGCAATTGAAGCCGCCGCAAATCTTTACAATATGCTGCACCTGTTAGACGAAAGCGAAGTATCTCAAATTTTCGCCGCGAAACTGCCCGAATTAGGACTTGGTAAAGCCGTCAATGACCGCCTGAAACGAGCAGAGGGGTAGGCTACCCAACGGTCGCACCTTCCGTCTCCGTTTGGAACACTCGCCTCGATTTTAGTGCGGAGCAACTCGACTTTGATAGAATTTTACTACATTCATAAAATATGAAAACATTATTCTTAGCATCTTTTTTCTCCGGTGTAGCAAGTTTATTTAAGGACTTTGTAGGGGAAGATATAAAAGGGAAAACGGTAACATTTATACCAACGGCTGCTATTCCGGAAAAAGTTACATTTTATGTAGGCGCAGATAAAAAGGCTCTTGAAAAACTCGGTTTAATTGTAGATGAATTGGAAATTACAAAATCGACCCAAGAGGAAATTAAAAACAAACTTGAAACGAATGACTTTATATTTGTTTCGGGCGGAAACACATTTTATTTATTGCAGGAATTGATAAAAACAGGAACGGATAAAATAATAAAAGAACAAATTAAAAAAGGGAAAATATATATTGGAGCATCGGCGGGATCTATGATTTTATCTCCCAATATAGAATATGCGGGTGAATTGGACGACAGCGGGAAAGCACCTGAATTAAAAAATAAATTCAAAGCGTTAAACGAAATAGATTTTTACCCTATACCTCATTTTGGCAATATTCCGTTTAAAAAGGCAGGAGAAAAAATTGTTGAAAAATATAGTTCAACATTAAAACTAATAAGCATTAGCAATTCACAAGTGATAACGGTAAAAGGAAAAGAAATAAAAATAGAAACGAAAGAAAAGAAGAAAAATGCCACACTCTGCAAATAAAATTATGTTCGTTTGCCACGGCAATATTTGCCGAAGTCCTATGGCGGAATTTGTTTTTAGGGATATGCTAAGCAAGCGAGGGTTATCCGAGAAGTTTGTTGTCAATTCATCGGCAACAAGCACCGAGGAAATTGGGAATCCGCCGCATAGAGGGACGGTGGAACTGCTGAACAAAAAAGGCATTCCTGTTTTTTCGCACCGCTCCGTTAGACTAAGAAAAAGCGATTACGACAACTACGATTATTTTATTGGAATGGATACTCATAACATTGCAAATATGCACAATATTTTACGCTCGGATGCAGACGGGAAAATATTTCGCTTGCTCGATTTTACCGATAATCCGCATGATGTTGCAGACCCGTGGTATTCGGGCGATTTTGAGACCTGCTACAACGACATTGCCGAGGGTTGTGCGGCGTTTTTGGAGAAAAGAGTAGAGAGTAAAGAATAATAACTTTACACTTTTAACTTTCAACTTTACACTCCCTACACCCCACACGCAACACCCTATACCCCACATTTGCACAGCTGCGTGATTTTTCTACATTACCATACGAAAGATTTTTCAAGGAGAAACTATGTCTTGTTGTTGCAATTCCCCCTCTAACCACGCAAAGTTAAATGCTTGGGTAGATGAGATTTCAGTCCTCACCGAGCCTGATTCCATTTATTGGTGTGATGGTTCAAAAGCCGAATATGACGAAATGGTGCAGACCCTCGTTCAAAGCGGTCTCGCTACACCACTTGCCAAACGCCCGAATTCCTTCCTCTTCCGCTCCGACCCTTCGGATGTGGCTCGTGTTGAAAGCAGAACCTACATTGCAAGCAAAAGCCAAGACGATGCGGGTCCCACAAACAATTGGATTGACCCTGTTGAATTAAAAGCGGAAATGTCAAAACTCTATAAGGGTTCAATGCACGGTCGCACGATGTATGTTATCCCGTTCTCAATGGGTCCCATCGGTTCGCCAATCGCAAAAATCGGCGTGGAAATCACCGACTCCCCTTATGTAGTTATCAATATGCACATTATGGCGCGTGTAGGCACAAAAGTTCTCGATGTTCTCGGCGGCGTAGGCGAGTTTGTTCCCTGCCTGCATTCAATCGGCAAACCTCTGCTCTCCTGCCAAGACGACAACGGTAAATGGCCTTCTGCACCTGTTGAAAAGAAATATATTGCTCACTTCCCCGAAGAAAAATTGATTTGGAGTTACGGCTCCGGTTACGGCGGAAACGCACTTCTCGGCAAAAAATGCTTGGCATTGAGAATCGCCTCGGTTATCGCAAGAGACGAGGGATGGCTCGCAGAGCACATGCTCATTTTGAAGATCACCCGCGAAAGCGATGGCAAGTCCAAATTCATTGCGGCGGCATTCCCCAGCGCGTGCGGAAAAACCAACCTCGCTATGCTTGTCCCCACAATTCCGGGATGGAAAGTTGAAACGGTCGGTGATGACATCGCTTGGATGCGCCCCGGCAAAGACGGCAAACTCTATGCGATTAACCCGGAAGCGGGATTCTTCGGCGTTGCTCCCGGCACAGCAGAAGACACTAACCCAAATGCAATGGCATCTATTAAAGAGAACACCATTTTCACGAATGTTGCACTCACGGAAGACGGCGATATTTGGTGGGAAGGAATTGGATACGATGCTCCGGGCAAATTGATTGATTGGAACGGAAAAGAGTGGAAACAGGACAAGGCAAACAAAGACCAAAAGCCAGCCGCTCACGGCAACAGCCGCTTTACCGCTCCCGCAAAACAGTGCCCCGCAATTGCACCCGAATTTGAGGCACTCGGCGGAGTTCCTATCGATGCAATTCTTTTCGGCGGTCGCAGACCGAGCACCATACCTCTCGTTCATCAGGCAAAGGATTGGAATCACGGCGTGTTTATGGGATCTATCGTCGGTTCCGAAATCACCGCTGCCGCACTCGACTTGAAAGTCGGCGAAGTTCGTCGCGACCCGTTTGCGATGTTGCCTTTCTGCGGTTATCACATGGGCGACTACTTTAAGCATTGGATTGAAGTCGGCAAAAACTTACCTGTTGAATCACAACCGAAAATCTTCTTTGTGAACTGGTTCCGCAAAAAAGACGGCAAATTCGCGTGGCCCGGCTACGGCGATAACAGCCGCGTTTTGAAGTGGGTATTTGAGCAGTGCGACGGAACCGGCAAAGCAGTGGAAACTCCTATCGGCTACATACCGGAAATTGCATCCTTCGACAGACCGGAATCCGTTTCGGTTGATACGCTAAAGGAAATTCTCTCCGTTGATGTTGAAGGCTGGAAGAAGGAACTCGCCGATGTTAAAGAAAAGCACTACCCGAAATTCGGAGCAAAACTCCCGAAAGAGTTGGTAGACAAATTGGCTGAGATTCAGAAGAAACTCGGTTAATTTTAGTTTTTTTATATGGGGCGCTCGGCACACACCGCGTGCTCCATTTTTTTGCTAAACGGGCATTTCCCTTCTCCCAACTTTCAACTTTTCACTTTACTCGTTCAACTTTTTCTACCTTCCCTTTATGCCATTAAGGAAACATCTAAAAACTCCTCCGAACTTCAATTCCGCAAATCTGGAGTTTTTAGAGGCGACGGCGAACCCGCACAAAATAAACCATCTTATAGTTCGCCAATGTCGCCTATGGAATCTTCATCAACCGCAGATGAGGTTGATGAAGATTCCCTTTATTTTCATTTTACTTTTTTTCTCAACAACTTTTTCGCAAAGTGAAAGCGTCAGCGAAATTCGCCGAACCATAAAAGAAGTGAAAGCCGAACAGGAAAGAGAAACCGCCTTAATGCAAACAGAGGCAAAGCGGTACACTGCATTTATCGAAAATTCAAAGCAAAAATCGGTGACCCTCACGGAGCAGGAAAAATCTCTTCATAATCAAATCGATTCTATAAAAAGCGAAATAAACGAACTCCAAAGCAAACGCCAAAAAGCACTCGGCACTGCCCGCTATTTTGAAAGCCGCAAAAACAAATATGCAGAAGATTTATCTAAGGCAATAGACTCCCTTGCAATTTTTGAGGAAAGCGATTACCCGCACAAAAATGATGAGGCAATTGCTGCACTCAAAGACATAAGCGGGCAACTCCGCAAAACAACAATCAGCGCAGAGGCGGCATTTGGGCGAACTTGGGAAGTTCTTTTGGAAAGAGTTCGACTCGGCTACACCACTGAAACTTGGAGTGGAAATTTGGAATGGGAAGGCAAAAAAATAGCGGGAAAATTTTTTCGCTACAAAACAATTTGCACGGTATTTATCAGTGCAAACGGCGACTATGTTTTGTGGCAAAATTCGGGTAGTTCCAATAAGAACTATAAATGGCAAAGTGCAGATGAAAACATAACACTCCGTGCCGCATTAAAAGAAACTGTTAGAGTTGCCGAAGGTAAAACCGCTCCGAAACTCGTATTCATTCCTGTTCCGTAAAATACACCGTATAATGAAAAATACCATTGCAATTTATCTGTTTATCGTTGCATTTTCTTTTGCAAATGAATGGGAACATTACACGGCACAAAACGAAGTGCGGGATATTGTGCGGGCAGAAGATGCCTCGCTTTGGCTTGCTATGCCTTATGGACTTCTCAATGTAAAAAACGGTGCGGAAAAAAAATATATGCCGAGCATAAACGGATTAAATGCTGCGGATTTTGTGCAGGTTTTTGCCTTAGCAAACGGCGATATTGCGGGGGCAACAAAAAAAGGCGTTATAGTTCGCAAAGAAAAAAAATCACAAAATTTTGAGATAATAAACGAATCTTACACGGAAAAAGAACGAACTCTTTTGAACGGTTTGGGAAAAAATGCAAAAAACATTTTGGTTTTACCATTCAATAACGCCTTATCTTTTTTTGATTATGTGCAAAAACGATCTGTTTTAACCGTGGATAAAATCGGCACGAGTTCATTGGAACATATAAAAAGAATTGCGATAAAAAACGACAGTATTTGGGTGGAATTAGCAGATGCAATTTGGAAAAGAGAAATTGATTGGGAAAAAATTTATGACGACAGGTTTTTAGCAGACCCTAATTCTTGGTCAAAAGCGGATACCATATTTTTTGACGACCCTCCAAAACCCGCATACACTCCGCACGGTTCAAATTTTTTTCTTAATGAGGTAAAAACTCTTGCTGTAATGCAAGGTGAGGGTGTAATTGCTTGGGGAAGCGACTATAATTATTTTTCTAAAATGCAAAACGGAACTTGGGGGCGAGCGTTTTGGGCTAACCCGAAAGAATACAACGGCGATCAAAAAAATTATCAAACCAAATCGCTTGCGGCACAATCGAACGGCAATTTTGCATTTGGCAATTGGGGTGCAGGTTTCACGGCATTCAATTCAAATTTTCCCGTTGCGGAGGAAGTATTTTGGTTGCATTCCCAAAACACAAATAATCAGTGTCCCACAAATTTTTCGGCAGAAGAAGGAGATTGGACAATTGTTCAAGGAGTAACTGCAATTGACAACGGATATTTATTCTCTTATGTCAGTGCAGATAATTACGGCATTGGAATTATAGACAACAAAGGAAATTATAAATGCTATAAATATAAAGAAAATTCGTCTCCTGCCGCTATCGGTATTTTGGAGAAAGACGGAGAAATTTTTGTAGCGTGGAAAACTTCCCTTGAGGCAAAAGACGGCGGTATAGATATATATAATAATAAATTTGAATTGATAAAAAAAACTCCTTCGCATTTCGGTTTTCCTCTCGATTTTGCTTTTGATAAAAACGGCATTCTTTGGCTTGTCTCCACAAATAAAATTTTCTATTTGGATAATTTTGAGTTTAAGGAACCCGTCAATAATTTGAGCAATGTTGTTTTTTCTTCAATAGAAGTAGATGCTAATAACGGCTTGTGGCTCGGCACTCTCGGCGGCGGTGCGTATTCTCTCACGCAAAAAAACGGCAAACCAGATTCTCTCACCTATAAACGCATCTCCATAAGAAGCGGATTGCTCAATGAATTAGTTTATGATATTGCAATAGACACATTGAAAGGACTTGTATATTTTGCACACGATTTGGGTGTCAGCGTTTATTCCACCGCAGAGGTTCGCAGTGCAAACGGATTTATGGAAAGCGGTGCACCCAAAGTATTCGCATATCCGAATCCATTTCGTCCTGAAATTCATAGGCGACTTATAATAGATAATGTGAGCGAAAATGGAATTGTATATATATTTAATTCATCGGGTCGCAGAGTTCGTATTTTTGAAAAAGCCGACTTAAAAGGCGGACGGGTGATTTGGAACGGCACGGCTGAAAACGGGAGAACGGTTTCTCCAGGACTTTACCACTATTTTGCAGTTGATGGAAAAAACACTGCAAAAGGCAAAATTTTACTTGAAAGGTAAAATAAAATTCTAAAAATTGCTAACACATCACCCTCTGCACTTGCAATTTTTATAAAGCCACAACAACCATCGCACCATCGCTCAAAAACTGCTGACCTTGAACCACAACGCTCTCGCCAGCAACAATACCGGATTTAATTTCCGCCATATTATCAATTGTAATACCGATATTCACTTCACGGAGATTTGCAATGCCGTTGCTAACCGCATAGACGAATTTTTTTCCCGAAATTTCCACCACCGATTCTGCAGGAACGGTTATCACATTCGGATAAACTCCAACATTAACTTTGACTTTTGCAAACATTCCCGCATTTACTTTTGCGGTATTTTTACCGAAATATAAAACTATTTCTTTGGTGCGCGATTGCGGGTCGAGAACCGGAGACACTCGTGCAATTGTCGCCGTGAAAACCTCGTTTGGGAAAGCGGGGAGCAAAACCTCCGCCCAAAGTCCGGTTTTTAATCGCCCAACCTCCCGTTCGGGAATAAACGCCTCTATTTGCAAATCATTTGCCGTGGCAATTGTTAAAATTTGTTCTCCTTGCGAAACGAGCGTGCCCACGCTTAGCGGAGTGCTGCAAATTGTGCCCGAAATAGGTGCATAAACAGGACTGTTCATATACACCGAACCCGGCGAGGAAGGATCTATTTGTGCAATAATATCTCCTTTTTTAACTTTTGAACCGAGTGCCACAAAAACCTGTGCAACTTTTCCTGCGGCATCGGGGAACACCGCTACTTGTTGCTTACCCGCAACATTGCCGTTCACCTCAATAAACGATTTTAGAGTTTGCACTTCCGCAAAAACTGTCTTTACCGAAAATACGGATTTTTCTGCGACAGGAACACTCGCTATATCGGCGGGGTCAGAATTTTTTGCAAGCAATGACGGTGCAAATACCAAAATTGCGGCGACTGCAACTGTTGCCACTACTGCGGCAAATTTTGTTTTTCTGTTTTGTGAAGGCATACAAACTCCTTGTTGGTGTTTCTATGCCCTAATTTAAAAATGACAAATAAAATGAACGGAAACTTATGGTAAACTATTTATTAAATATTTGGTAACCTCTATTAACGGCAGTGTCATAAAATGGTTAAAACATCAAATTTTCTTTCAAAGAAAAAAATATTGATAAATGTTCCTATTACGCTTTTGTGAATATCTTTGTTTTTTGAAAAGCAGATTGTCTTTCTGCATAACCT
>BNUP01000059.1 GCA_025997455.1 Fibrobacterales bacterium
GGGGGGGGGGGACTTGTCAATAAATTGTTAATAACTTGTTTATACGAATGTGCGGTATTGTCACCGTTGCATACAACTTCTTTTGTGTTTTGTCTTTGCATAACGGTAAATATAGATTTTTTTATTGAAATGCGTTCAATAAAAAGCAGTTTTGTATTAAAAATTGCATTTTTATGTGATGTGGAGAGGAAAATCACTCGGCAATGCAGGGTGGGGTATAGGGTGTGGCGTGTAGGGTGTGGGGGAACTCGGCTGTGCAGGTTGGGAGAAGGGAGAGAAAAGGACTCTTTCAAGTCATTCTGGATTGACAGAAAAGAAATAAACAAATTAGTCTGTCCAGTCGCCTAACGGCTTGGTGTCCCGCCTTCGCGGGAATGACAACTTCTCCCTTCTCTCCACTTTACTCTCTACTCTTTACTCCCTACACCCTACACGCCACACCCTATACCCTAACCTGCAACGCCGCGTGCAATTTTCTACCTTCCCCCCAAATGACACAGCACATCCCTACCCGCCTCTATCTTTCCGAAGAAGAACAGCCGAAATCTTGGTTCAACCTGCGTGCGTTTATGAAAAATAAACCCGCACCGTTATTGCACCCCGGCACGCTGCAACCGGCAACCGCCGCAGACCTTGCACCCGTGTTTTGCACCGAATGCGTTAAGCAGGAATTGGACGACTCAACTCCCTTAATTCCCATTCCCGATGGCATTTTGGAATTTTATCGTGCATATCGCCCCGCACCGCTAATCCGTGCATACTTTTTGGAACGCGCACTCGGCACACCCGCCGAAATTTATTACAAGCACGAAGGCACAAACACAAGCGGTTCGCATAAATTAAATTCCGCCGCCGCACAGGCATTTTACGCGAAAGCAGACGGCTTAACCTCGCTTTCAACAGAAACAGGTGCAGGGCAATGGGGCAGTGCAATGGCAATGGCTTGTGCATTCTTCGGGCTAGATTTAACCGTGTATATGGTAAGAGTCAGTGCGGAACAAAAACCCTACCGCAAAGCGTTAATAGAGACCTACGGAGCGCAACTCATTTCATCACCTTCAAACACAACCGACAGCGGCAGAAAAATTTTGGCGGATAATCCTAACACAAGCGGCTCGCTCGGATGTGCAATTTCTGAGGCTATAGAAAAAGCGGTGAAAACCCCGAAATGCCGTTATGTTCTCGGAAGTGTGTTAAATCATGTTCTCTTGCACCAGTCAATCATAGGGCAGGAGTGCAAAGCGGCATTCGATAAATACGGAATTAAACCCGATGTGATAATTGGCTCCGCAGGCGGCGGCTCAAATTTGGGCGGCTTAATCGCACCGTTTATGTCGGAAAAACTGCAAGGCAAAAATGACATACAATTTATAGCGGTAGAACCTGCATCTTGTCCTTCATTCACGCGCGGTAAATTTGCTTATGACTTTGGCGACACCGCTCAAACCACACCTTTAATAAAAATGTATTCGCTCGGCAGTGGCTTTATCCCTTCCGCAAATCACGCGGGCGGATTGCGCTATCACGGGATGAACTCCACGCTTTCGCAACTCTATCACGACAAATTCATTGAGGCTCGTGCGGTAACTCAAACTGCCGTTTTTGACTCCGCCGTTAAGTTCGCAAAAATTGAAGGCATTTTACCCGCTCCCGAATCTTCGCACGCCATTAAGGTTGCAATTGACGAGGCTCTTGAATGCAAACGCACGGGTGAAAAGAAAGTGATACTGTTCGGTCTCACGGGCACAGGCTACTTCGATATGTCCGCTTACTCCGCCTACAACAACAACACGATGAGCGATCATATCCCGACCGACGAGGAATTGGAAATGGGTTTTGCGACACTTCCAAAATGTTAAAATGATAGAGTTTAAGCGCACTTTTTATGCAGACCGAGAGTTGCCGTTTCTGTGGCACTATGTTCCAGAAATAGACTCTGCAATAGGCAAGCCAATACAGATAAGTGCACCAGTCATTCCCGAAGAGGCGCTACAACTTGAATGGTTTGCGAGTCCGCAAAAATCAGTCCTCGAAATAGGTTCGGGCAAAGGTTCTTTTCTCTGCGATTACGCCCAAAAATTTCCCGAAATAAAAATTCTCGGAGGTGAATGGGATGCCGCCTGTGCAAACCTTATCGCAAAAAAAATAGCCAAACTAAAAATTCAAAATGCACAAATAATTCGCGGCGACTTATATTATTTTCTGCGCGACCTCGTGCCGAGCAACTCCATAGACGAAATACACATGTATTTCCCCGACCCTTGGGAAAAACGCCGCCAACAGAAGAATCGCTTGATTTTAAGAGACGGATTTTTGGAACAAATACACAGAATTTTTAAGCCCGCAACCCCCGCCGCTCCCCGCTTGTTTTATTGGGCAACCGACCACGCCGAATACAATGAAGTCGCATTGCAGGCATTTCGCAAATTTCCCAAAGCAAAAATTCTCACCGAAAATACCGCCGCTCCAACCTGCAGCATAGAAACCGCTTTTGAAAAGAAGTATAAAAAAGAAGGTCGCCCGATTTACAGGAGCATAATTGAGTTTAGTAAGCACTGATTAACTCTGTGTAAGAGATAATTTAAGCGACATTGGCAACCTGTGTTTTTGTGCAAATTTAAATGGTTGCCGCCATTGTTTATACAGATTATCTCGACTCCTTTTTAATTGGGCGACTATACTTATTGCCGTCGGCTGATTAACTCAAATATCTAAATTCATTTGAGAGATGAGAGTTAATAAGCAACTATATAAAAGCCGCGGTACAATTGCGGCAGTTCTCGCTCTTGTCCTCTTGGCATTTCCGCCCTCGCCTGAAATTTCCGTTCTTGCACTTCCGTTTTTTTTATCCGCTTTTGCACTTAGAATTTGGGCAAGAATGCATATAGGCAACCACACTCGTGCCGCAGAACTCGCCTGCCCAGAAATAGTCAAAACTGGACCCTACAAATACTTTAAACACCCGCTTTATCTCTCAAACGCACTCGCCGCCTCTGCCTTTGCTTTTTTGCATTTGGGAATTTCGCCGACCGCTTTTGCATTTATATTTACCTACGCCGCATTTTTAACAATTTTAGCAAAAAAAGAAGAAAATTTTATTATGAGGGCGGGGGGCTGGTTCGCCCACAGTTCAACTTCGCCCGCAGACCGCGCTCACCACTCGCCCCCCGCAACGCCCCCCGTTGCGAAAGTATCTCTCTTAAAGGAACCTCTAAAAACTCCTATAGTAAATAATAATTCCACAAAGGATGAGTTTTTAGAGGCGACGGCGAATTCGCGTTCAATAAGAGACTCTGCCGTTCGCCCGTGTCGCTTATGGAACCTCTATCAACCTCTTATGAGGTTAATAGAGGTTCCTTTAACTTCTCTAAAATCCGATTTCTTCACATACCTCTGGCAAAGTTTAATGATAGTTGCAATTTTAGTGAGAAAATTGTTGTAAAAGAAAGTGGAGCGAACACTGTCATTATCGGTTTGAAATGGATTCTGCGACTGCCGTGCAGAATGATACTTTACAACCTCTTTCTCAGTTTCGTCAAGTTTTTTCCATCTTTTCTCTCATAATTAAATTCGTCCATCAGGGTGCGGACGAGATGAACTCCCAAGCCGCCGATTTTGCGTTTGCTCGCAGGGAGATTTATATCGGGGGGTGGATTTTTGGTAGGGTCGTATTCCGTGCCGTTGTCTTCGATTAGTGCAATAATTGAATCGTCTGTTTTTTCTAAAGAAACAGATACTTCTCCGTGCCCGCCGACAAAAGAGTAGTTAAATGAATTTACCACCAACTCCTCTATTGCAAGGCGGAGTTTCGCAGAAACGGACATAGGAACCTCTAAGGTTTCCATCTCGGATTCTAAACCTTCTAACAGAGTTGTCAATTTTTCTCGGCAGGTTATTTTCATAGTATTTAGAACGGGGTTTTTAAGGGGTATCCCCTTAGGCAGGGGTGCAGGGGGGACGCCCCCGCTGTTTCTATGCTCTGTAATTCGGGGCTTCCTTTGTTATTGTGATGTCGTGCGGATGACTTTCTTTTAAGCCTGAACTTGTGATTTGCACAAATCGTGCTTTGCTTTTGAGTTCTTCTAAATTTGCCGCGCCCACATAACCGAGTGCTTGGCGAATTCCGCCCGTTAATTGATAGACTAAATCTTTTAGCGAGCCTTTGTAGGGAACTCTGCCTTCGATGCCTTCGGGCACAAATTTTGATTCGTCTTTTGTTTCGCTTTGGAAGTAGCGGTCTTTTGAGCCTTCTTTCATTGCACCGATTGACCCCATTCCGCGATAACTCTTAAAAGTGCGACCTTCCGCGAGCACAACTTCGCCGGGGCTTTCTTCCGTGCCTGCAAAAAGCGAACCGAGCATTACCGCGTTTGCGCCTGCCGCGAGTGCTTTTACAATATCGCCCGAATATTTAATTCCGCCGTCACCGATGATTTTAACATTGTGTTTTGCCGCCTCTTCCGCACATTCCAAAATTGCGGTGAACTGCGGAACTCCCACGCCCGCTACAACTCTTGTGGTGCAAATTGAACCGGGACCTATGCCGACTTTCACCACATCCGCACCGCATTTTGCCAAGTCTCTCACGCCTTCTGCCGTTGCAACATTTCCTCCGACCAGAGTCACCGTCGGGTAAGTTTTTTTGAGTGTCTTTACCATATTTCTGACATTTATATGATGTCCGTGTGCGGTATCTACCACGAGCATATCAACGCCCGCCTCAACGAGTGCAGCGGCGCGTTCCAATGTATCGGGTGCAGTGCCCACTGCCGCTCCAACGCATAATTGCCCGTTTGAATCGAGGCAGGCTTCGGGATTTACTTCGCGTTTTAATATGTCGGTGAGCGTGATTAAGCCTTTTAAGTTATTTTTGTTGTCGATTAGTAAAAGTTTTTCGATGCGGTTTTTATTGAGAATGCTTTTTGCCTCGGCGAGTGAAATTTTCGGGGAGGCGGTAGTTAGTTTGGTTGTCATTACTTCTTTGACTTTGAGCGACATATCACTTACGGAACGAATGTCTCTGCCCGTGATTATGCCTACGAGTTTCCCTTTTGAGAGCACCGGAAATCCGCTGACTTTTTTACGCTGGGAAATTTCATAGGCTTTTTCCACAGGGTCGTTTTCTTCTAATGTTATAGGGTCGAGCACAACGCCGGATTCCCATTTTTTAACCTTGCGAACTTCTTCCGCCTGCTGTGCTATGGTCATATTTTTGTGTATCACCGAAAGTCCGCCTTGCATTGCGAGTGCAATAGCGAGAGGTGCGGTTGAGACGGTGTCCATTGCGGCACTTGTTATGGGAATGTTTAGTTTAATGTTGCCGAGTTCCGTTTTTAGCGAAGTTTGAGGCGGTAATACTTCCGATGCTCCGGGGTAAAGGAGAACATCGTCAAATGTTAATCCGAGGTTCAGTTTCATAGAGGGAATGTAGAAAAAAGTTGATAGTTAAAAGAGTAAAGAGTAAAGTTGAGAGTAGAAAACTCGGCGGAGGGGTATGGGGGTGTAGGTCAACTTTCAACTCTTGCACCGCCGAGTTATTCACACCCTATACCCAATTATATATACTTTAACGACTCTGCAATTAACTTTCCCGAATCTGCATTTGCACCCAAAACTTCCGCCGCTTTTTCAACCGCTTTTTTTGCAGAGGGGTCTTTAACGCCGAGAGTATGCAACGCCAAAATTGCTTCCTGCACTGCGTGAGGCAGTGCAACCACAGAGCCTGCTCCTGCAATTGCCGAAATAGACAACGCCTTATCTTTCAACGCCAAAACCAACTGTTCCGATGTTTTTTTGCCTATACCCTTAATTTTTGAAAGTCCCTCCGTGTTCTCCTGTGCTATCAGCACGAGCAAGTCCTGCGGAGCAATTGAACTCAAAATTCTCTGTGCCATTTTGGGACCAATTCCATTCACCTCTATCATATTGAGAAATAATTCCTTTTCCTGTTCATCTATAAAACCGAAAAGCGTAAGTGCATCTTCCCGCACCACGAGATGAGTTAAAAGCGACACTTCCAAACCCTCGTTTGGCAGTAATTCGCCCGTTCTCGCACTGACATTAACGCCAAAACCCACGCCCCCGCATTCCACCACTGCCAAAAGCGGTGTTCTCTGAACTAAAATTCCTCGCAACCGTTCTATCATAATTGTGCCAAAGTAGCAAATTATTCAGCACTGCAAGTTGGGGGATGGGAAGTAGAGTGAACTCTTGCACCGCCGAGTTTCCATACCCCACACCCAATCCCCAAACTTTCTAAATTCCCCGTATATGACTTCCGCACTATTAAACATAATCTGGTTTTTACCCGTGCTAACCATAGCCGTTGCGTTTTTGATACCAAAGCAGCAGGTTCAAACCTTAAAATTGTTCCACGCCGTTTCCGCGCTTGCAAATGTGGTGCTCTGCGTATTCTTTACAATAATAGTGTTCATCGCCTCAAACGATGCTGCCCAAACCGCCACCTACGAGTTAATTCCAAATCTCATACCCCTGCAATTTATCACGGACATTTCTTGGTTTCCCGCCTTAAATATTCGTTATATAGTCGGTGCAGACCCACTCTCAATTGTCCTCTGCGTGCTCGCCTCAATAATTGTTTTTACAGGAATTTTAATGAGTTGGAATGTTGAACGACCCAAAGAATTTTTTGCGATGATTCAAATTCTCGGAGCAGGCGTTTTTGGCGTATTCCTAAGTTTTGACTTGTTCCTGTTTATGGTTTTTTACGAGGTTGAATCCTTGGCTATGTATCTTATGATAGCGGGGTGGGGCACGGGTCGTAAAGATTACTGCGGAAAAAAACTCACACTCACGCTCGCACTCGGTTCTGCTATGGCGTTAATCGTCGTTATCGCTATGTATTTTGAGGGCGGAATAAATTCGTGGGATATTCGCCAACTCGCAAATATTCAGTTCTCCGAGAATTTTCAGATGTGGGCATTCCCGCTTTTATTTATGGGTTTTGCCGTTTCGAGTTCGCTTTTCCCATTTCACAATTGGAGTCCCGATGGTCATAGTGCGGCACCTACCGCAGTTTCAATGTTTGCCGCAGGCGTTATGATGAAGATGGGTTGCTATGCCTGTCTTCGCGTTGCAATGTATCTTATGCCTGAGGGTGCGGCTTTTTGGTTGCCATATATAGTTATACTCGTGATTTTCAATGTGGTTGCCGCCGCGTTTATAGCCATTCGCCAACGCGACCTAAAATATATAATCGCATACAGTTCCATTGCACATTTGGGACTTATCTTTCTCGGACTTTGTGCCGCTAATCTCATTTCAATAAAGGGTGCATCGCTCCAAATGATTTCGCACGGTTTTTTAACGGGACTTTTCTTTGCGTGTATAGGTATGATTTACGGTCGCACTCATACTCGAATGGTCGATGAAATGGGCGGGTTACTGAAAGTTATTCCGCTGATTTCCGTTGCTTTTATTATCGCAGGCTTTACGGGACTCGGTCTTCCGGGCTTGAGCGGTTTTGCGGCGGAACTTCCGATTTTCATAGGCTCGCTCCGTGCGGATAGTTTTATTGTGCAAGTGGTTGCCGTTCTCGCTGTTCTCTCAATAACAACTACTGCCGTTTATGTTTTGCAAGCGACAAATAAAATGTTGAACGGTCCTCTAAATCAAAAATTTGCAAACTTGCCCTCAACCACCACGCCCGAAAAAATTGTTCTGGGATTTTACTTTGTGTGTTTGTTCGGTATGGGTTTGTTTCCGAGTTATCTCTCGAAATTTTTGGATGCAAGTTTAGTTCCCATATTTAATAACATTGCAAGGTGAATGATAAATTTTATAGTGTATTCACATTGCGTTTAATGAGG
This sequence comes from Fibrobacterales bacterium, assembly GCA_025997455.1. GTDB lineage: Bacteria > Fibrobacterota > Fibrobacteria > Fibrobacterales > Fibrobacteraceae > BNUP01. The sequence goes on from BNUP01000059.1 coordinate 7,830, forward strand.
TATTATGAGAAGGAGTTTTGTTTCGTTTGACCATGCTATAAAAGCACAACTTCGCAACAAAGCGAATTACGATGTTGTATCCGGTTTTCTTTCCGAACTATTTGGACGAGATGTAAAGATACAAGAGATGCTTGAGAGTGAGAATAATAAAAAACGCAAAGAAGACAAAACCAATCGTGTAGATATTATTGCAAAAGAAACAGACGGAAGCAAAGTTATAATTGAATTGCAGTTCAACCACGAGATAGATTTTTTTCAGCGAATGCTTTTTGAAGCGAGCACGGCAGTAGTTGAGAATTTGAATGAGGGTGATGAATACGGAAAAATTGACAAGATATATTCCGTTAATATAATGTATTTTAAACTTGGAGTTGGCAAAGACTATATCTATCACGGCACCACCACCTTTAAGGGTTTGCACTCTAAGGATGTGCTCAAACTAACCGAAAAGCAGCAAATTGAGTATATGGGAAAGAAGTTTCCCTCTGATGTGTATCCCGAATACTACATATTGAATTTAAGTGCATTTAATGATAAAATTCGTGATAATCTTGATGAGTGGGTAGAATACTTGAAAACCGATAAGATGCCAGAGAAACCGAAAGCGAAGGGCTTGGCGAAGGCTAAAAAGGTATTGGATTATTACAAGATGACACTTATTGAGCAGAAAGAATATGATAAGGAGATAGACCGCCGCCGCAGTTTAACGAGTATGTTTAAGACTGCACGCATAGAAGGCTTGTCAGATGGCAGAGAAGAAGGCAGAGCAGATGGATTGGCGGAGGGCAGAGAAGAAGGCAGGGCAGTGGGCAGAGCGGAAGGTAAGGCGGAAGGTAAGGCGGAGGGATTAGCAGTAGGTAAGGCGGAAGGCATTGCAGTTGGTAAGGCGGAGGGCATTGCAGTTGGTAAGGCGGAGGGCATTGCAGTTGGTAAGGCGGAGGGCATTGCAGTGGGTAAAGCGGAAGGCATTGCAGTGGGTAAAGCGGAAGGATTAGCAGTAGGCAAGGCGGAAGGTGAATATATAGCCAAGCAAAAAATAGCCATCAATCTCAAATCTCAAGGTCTTTCCATAGATGTTATTGTTGCGGCAACAGGTCTCTCTGCATCTGAAATAAAAAAACTGACAAAAAAAGAAATTAAAGGGTTAAGGTAACCACTATTAACCTCATAAGAGGTTGGTAGCCATCGTCTCTAAAAACTCAAATCTGTGGAATTGTGTTACGAAGAGAGTTTTTAGAGGTTTTCTTAAAATAAGGCATCCCTCGCCCCCCTACCTCACAAACAACGCCGAGCCGAGAGCCACAAAAATCAAGGCGACAATTTTTTCAACAGGTGCGGGGTCGCCAAAAACAAGAATACCGCCAATTGCAGGAACGAGCAAACCTGCCGCCGCACTTAACGGAATAACAAAAAGTGCACGACCTCTTCTTAAACCTACTTGCGAACAGGCAAAAGCCGCACAATATAAAATTGCAAATGAGAACAGCCGAAAATCAACGGGCGGCGGAAACAACCCATCTATTGAAATACTTTTGTAAAGCACCGCCGATAAGCCAAAACCCACGCCCGCACCCAAAGCATCTGCAATTTCAATTCGCTTATGTTTCAAAAAAAACACGCAACAAATCGCAAGCAATGCCAACACCGCTCCGCAATAAATCCAAAGCGTTTCCAACGAATGCGGACTGCCCGCACTCTCCCCCGCCTGCGTTCCGTCTATCAAAAGTCCGCAAAATATAAATGCAATTGCTATTGCAATTCTTTTGGTCATTTTTTCGCCGAGCAACTTCCAGCCGAGAATCGCGGTGAGTGCGGGATTTAGCGACATAAACGGTTGCACCAAACTAATATTGTATTTCGCCATTGCCGCATAATAGAGCAGAGTCGCCACCACACTAAGAGCAAGACCTCCGAGCCAAAATTTATTTTTCAAAAGCGATTTCGCGGAATTTGAACCTCTCAAACCGAAGGCTTCCAAAACATTTCCGAGAGCAAGACCAAGTGCCGAACCGAGAGTTAAGAGAAAAAACATCGAGAAAAAACTTAATGATAAATTGTGGGAATAATAACCATAAGATTGACAAAAAAATCCTTAAACAACGCGAGCATAGTCGGTAAAAAAAACATCAGCACAACAACAACCGTTAAAATTTTAGGAATAAAAGTCATAGTCATTTCGTTAATATGAGTCGCCGCCTGAAAAAGTGCAATAGCCAAACCCACAACCAAAGCCGCAATAAGCATTGGACCGCACATATACAACATAAGCAACATCGCTTTTCGCCCCACATCAACCACAAACAAATCGGTTACCATAAATTCTCCAAATTGCTAATGAAAACTGAGCAGCAACTGCTGAACAATTAAACTCCAACCATCAACCATAACGAATAAAATCAACTTAAACGGCATCGAGACCATCATAGGCGGCAACATCATCATACCCATAGACATCAAAATCGAGGCGACCGCCATATCTATCACCAAAAAAGGAACATACACCAAAAAGCCTATGATAAATGCAGTTTTCAATTCGGAAATAATGAACGCGGGAATTATGGTTCCCATACCCAAATCCTCAATTGTGTTCGGGTTCGGCAAGCGGGATGCCCTTATGAACAAAGCCAAATCCTGCTCCGCAGTTTGCCTCAGCATAAACTCTCTAATGGGCTTTATCGCCTTGTCCAAGCCGTCTTGGTAATTTATTTCGTGTGCGAGATACGGTTGAATCGCCTCCTCATTTACGCGGTTAAATGTCGGCGCCATAACAAAAAAAGTCAAAAACAAACTTAGCCCGATAATCATCTGGTTAGGCGGTGCATTTTGAGTTCCGAGCGCCTGTTTAACAAAATTCAGCACAATAACAATTCTCGTAAAACTCGTCATCATAATCACTATGGACGGTGCAAGCGAAAGAACCGTGAGGAGTGCAACGAGTTCCAAAGTTACCGACACATCTTCAACGCTTTGCGCCCTATCTACTCCAAATGTAACGCGCGGCAGAGGAATATTCGGCGAAACTTCCTGTGCAAAAGCAGGAGCAAAATTGAGAATTAAAAACAATATCAGTAAGGGGAAAGCCTTCCCCTCGCTCGCACGCGGTTGCTCGCTACCCCTTCTTTCGTTACAAATCGCCATGTGCGTATTCTCCTTCAACTTCTTTTTATATTCTTTTTTGTAATTCAGTTTCATACGGCAATCTCGTTTATAAGTTTTCTTGCAAGCGAAAAATCCAATCGTCTGCGAAATTTATTATCCCGCCTTAAACCTTTGAAGGGGGTTAAAAATAAATCATAAGTATCTTTGCGAAAATTGTTCAATCTGTCATTTATCTTCGGTATAAGTTTTTCCGCATCCGTATCAACAGAAATACGCGTTATACTGCGGGAGGAAATTCCAATGCGATTTGGGTTTATTGTATTTCCTTTCACAAATTTTATAGACGGTTCCAATGTATTGTCTATTGCAATCAATCCTAAATTCCCGTTTTTATCATTAAATTTCATATTTGTTTCTTTGTTAGTGCTTGGAAGTTTTGCCTCTAATTCGTTTAACAAGCCTATATAATTTTCTCCGTCATATATTTTCACCTTTTCGGATTCTCTGTTGAATAACGCCAAGCAAACAGGGTGCTCCGTGTCGTTAAACATTTTTGAAGAAAGTAAAATATAATGAGATAAACGATTTCTAAATAAATATGAATTTAAAAAAGATGCGGGAATTATAGCCGCAACATTAGTACAGTTTTCCAAACATTTTGACAGTGCAAATTTATATAAATCGTCATATTCGGTATGCAAATACGGCAATCCTCTGCGGGTTGCGGAGTTTTGAGCCAAATACGGAGGGTTGGTAACGCACACTTCATAACCTTGCGGAAAATCTGCAAGTGTATCTCTCTTTTTTACTTTTGAATTTTGCGGTTCTATGTCAAAAGAGATAAAATTTTTGCACAGTTGCATATCTTGCAACATAGATATTAAATTATTTGCTCCCGCAAACGGTTCAAGTATAGTTGCATCTTTTATTTTGCAAGCATTAGCCCACTCAAAAAAACCTTCGTTCATAAACGGATTTGTTATTGTAAAATACCTTCCGTTTATTCTTTTTGGTTCAAGTGTCATTTTAAGTTTATCCCTCCTTCTTAAACCTTCTGAGCAAGTGATCTACCGTAGCAGAAAATTGAGCGGGAGTTATTGGGCGTGAATTGTAAGTTTCTAAAATATATTTTGCTTCTTCACCTTGAATTTCAGATAGAGTTCTTAAACCGTCTGCTGAAGAACCTACAACCAAAATTCTCTCTGCACCTGCACGAATTAAAAAAACTTTTTGACCGCCGCCCAAGAATTTTGAATCTAAAAGTTGCACTGCAGAATTTGTTTGTGTTGAGTTGGGACTTTCCACTCCGCGAATTTTTTTTGCCAAAATGTAAAGCACATAAAGGAGAATTAAAATAACTCCCAAGCCCACAGCCATACGCACCGCAACTTTTCCCAAGTCAGGCGGTTGATAGTCCGCCGCGTTCATAGGCACGGGATTTTCGGGAACTCCCGCAAGTGCCTTTTTTAACGCCTCAATTTTATACTCGGCGGCAATTGAATCGCTTTTAGCCGCCGCCGAAAGTGTATCGGTGTGCGGAACGGTTTCTACCGTTCCGCTTTGGGCAAACGCCATAACGGCGAGGAACAACAAAATTACAAATTTTCTCACTCTTATATCCTTGCGGTATAAGGTAGAAAATTTACTTTACCGCAACGCCTTGTGTATGCACTGCCGAGCCGTTTTGGATTTTCACAAAATACAAACCCGATGCAGGAACGGGAATGGTGGCGTTGATATTCGGGCGACCAATGGTCGCCCCTACAACACGACCACGCGAATCGAACACGGTAATGGTTGCGTTTTGTTGCACTTGCGGCATAAATGCCGCACCTATAACAATGCCGCCATTCACACCACGCACGCTAT
>BNUP01000060.1 GCA_025997455.1 Fibrobacterales bacterium
CAATAAAAAAATCTATATTTACCGTTATGCAAAGACAAAACACAAAAGAAGTTGTATGCAACGGTGACAATACCGCACATTCGTATAAACAAGTTATTAACAATTTATTGACAAGTCCCCCCCCCCCGCAAAAAGTGTGCCAGATATAGCCTAAAAATACAAAAATTTTGCTTATTTTTTTGTGCAGTTTTCGCACTTTTTTTTGTATCCTGCAACGAACCGCCAGCCGATAAAACCGACCTGCTCACCCGCTCTTGGGTTGTGCAAAAAATAACCCTCGATTCGGCAGGCTCAACGCCATCGCAAGAAACCACTCCCAAAGGCACAACGGCAACATTCTCAAAAGACGGTGATTATTCTGTGTTGCTTAACACCGCCGTGCCAAATACCGCAAAATGGAGTTATAAGTGGAACAATGATAAAACCGCATTTCTTTATTCACGCGACAATTGGGAGCATTCAAAAGAATCGCAAATTATTAACCTCACAAAAAAACAACTAATTGTTAAAGAAAATCAAAAATACTTCCACTTTTCAGCCCGCTAAGCAGGAGGTTTTTTATGAAAAAATCATTATTAGGGTATAGGGTGTGGCGTGTGGGGTGTAGGGAAACAGCCGATACTCAAAACACAAAAAACTATATTGAAAACTATGGAAAAAATACAGACATTCAAGGAATTGAGAGTGTGGCAAGAGGCGATGAATCTCGCAGAGATGATTTATATTCAAACAAAAAACTTTCCCAAAGAGGAAGTTTACGGAATGACATCTCAAATACGCAGAGCGGTAATTTCTGTTCCTGCAAACATTGCAGAAGGTTATGGCAGAAAGAACAGGGCGGAATATCTGAATTTTCTCTCTATTGCAAACGGTTCTCTGAAAGAGACGGAAACTCACTTATTGCTTTCGCAAAGAATTGGATATTTAACAGAAACACAAATGGAAATGTTTCAAAAGCAATTAGATGTGGTAGGCAAATTATTGACTGCAATACGCAAGTCATTGAGCACTTCGATTTAGGGTGTGGGGTATGGCGTATAGGGTGTAGGGAAACAGCCTGTGAAAAAAAAACTGCAATTATAAGTTCCCCTGTCTGCAATGTTGTGTCTCCCCATACCCCACACCCTACACGCCACACCCTAAAACATGGCATTTCCCTCATCACGGTTCTCATGTTTATGCTTGCGGCAACAATTGCAAGCACCATAGTATTTCGCCTTCTCGGCAGTGAAAATTTTGCAAGCGGAGCAAGGTTAAAACAGAGCGAGGCATACCAAGCCTCCGAAAGCGGTCTCGATGCAACCCGTGCGTGGCTCACCAACCGTGCGGCAGATGTGGGAGCACTTATTACACGGTATGAGTATAGCAGCGGCATTGGTGAGGCAATCGCTCCCAAACCCGTGCACCTCACGGGAGAAAATGGCGTTTTGGGTGTTATTGGCGGAAACCGCGAACAAAAGTTTGAAGTGTATTTAATGGGGGTTGATACTAAAAAATATGCTCCTACCTATAAACTAAAATTTCTCTCCGTAGGCGAGGCACGAGACGGCTCCAAGGTCACGCAAACGGCAATCTTTAGCGTGAATGGGTTGTATAAGGTAGATGTGCCTACAAAAATGACAACAAGTCCTCCCACTGATTTTGGGTACGCCTATTTTGGGGGAAGCACAAGTTTTAGCGGTTCAAAAACTTTCGGAGCAATGGCGGTAAATGGCGATTGGGTAAAAAATCCTCCAACAGTGAAAGGAGATTTTGTAATAACAGGGAGTTTTAAAACCGATGGATCTGATGCAAATGTTGAAGGCACTTTGTGTGTCGGGAAAGAACTGAATCGATTCAACAATGCAAAATTAAATATAAAAGATGTGTTTTTTGGAACGGCTAGCAACTTGGGCGGAACGCTAGAAGGAAGCGTATATGCTGGTGGAGATTTTACACTCAGCAATAACGGCGAACTTACTATTGAAAAATCTTTGCACGCGGTCGGGAATGTTCCTACCACTCTACCTTTTACAGTCAAAGGAAATCTAGCGCTGGAAGGAAGCAATGCTCAAGTAGTTGGGAGTAGCAATACTTTCGCTGTTTGCGACAGTGTTTGGAGCAATAATCCAAGTGGAGTTGCGGCTTCAGCGGCAAATGGTGCGAATGTATATTTTAATTCGGATAAAGATGCCGATTGCGTAGATAACACAGATGCTGTTTTGGCGTTTGACGGGGCGGTTAACAATGCCGGGAACGCAAATGCAAACTATAAAACACAACCGGAACCTCCGGTGGGCTATTTTTATAGCCCAAGATATAATACGGAGCCAACAACAGCAAACAAGCCATCGGAGGCTCAAAAGGTCAAGGATTATTGCGACAGCAAATGGATGCCTGTACCTGCTAGCTGCGGTACTACTGATTCAAAGTATGTGATTGAAAACCCTATAGCGATTTCATTAGGCACAATTAAAAACCATTGCGAATCTCACACATGCGTAACGAATTATATACCAAATGATGCTTGGACAACAGATTTAAATAAAAAATATGCCGAAGCTTCCGTCTCAGATTTATATAATGGTTATTTAGTTGTTAATTTTAATTACGATCAAAATGCTTACCAAAATAGCGAAACTAAAACAGCATTAGATGGAAAATTTATATTCATTTATGGTTTTGATCCCGGAAAACTCCCTATTCCCCCAACAAAAACAAATTCGAGTGTTATGCTTTTTTTGGAAAAAGGACTTGGCAACAACGGTGAATTAAAGTCAGCTGGATGCAATGACGATGGAGATCCTTATAATTATTTTATTTATTCGTTAAAGTCAATTGCAACATCAACAAATTGGTATGAAAATTGTCCATTGAAAGGGAGTTTGTTTTTCCCAACTAACGAATGCGGGGTATCCGCTGGCGGTTTAATTAACGCAGACGACGATTTCTTTCCAGAGACAAATGATTTGCTTATAAGGGATCTAATGACAGCAGGCATTTTGTGCAATAGGGAAAAAGACGAAAATGGTAGAAATAAACACAATGTCGATGAAGATGGTAACTATGTTGGCTGTACCGAGCAAGAAATTTCCAACACGCAAAATGGAATTGACGGCGGTAGCGGTGATGAATCAATTGAATCGAAAATTGACCCCTACTACATTCCCGTAGCCTCCCGCCTTGCAGTAAAACTCGAAAGCAAAGAAATCTCGCGTGAGATTGTGGAAACGGACGAAGCGAGTGCCAATGCCCCAACTGACCTGCAACCATCCATTTTAGTTATGCCCCGCGTGGTGCGCATTGCCACAAACGAATTTGAAGGAAAAACAACAACCGAGCACGGCGGAAAACTCCGCGACTACTACACATTTATGTACCAGAACGGTGCAACTCCATCTGATACCGTTGGGTTTGGCGTGACTCTCAATTGCGTGCCCGGTACCGGTGCCCTTTCGGGTAATTCTATTACAAGTGGTCTTTATGAATGCGTTTTTACAGGCAAGCCTATAGTATCCAACTTTTATGTACTTGTCGAAGGTAAGAATCTTCCCAAGGTTAAAATAACTCCACCCAGTGCAGTAATCTCAAAAATTGGTGATAATTACGGTTGCGAAACTATAAGTTTAGTTGCTCCCGAAAATACCACAGGTCAAACATGGACAGTAAATGTAATCCTCGAAACAAATGCACCTACTTGGAGAATCACTCCTAAAGACGGTTGTACGGGTTCTGCTGGCGGACCTTACGCCTGTATTGTAACGGGCAGTTCTCTTACCGCCTTTGAAGTGTGCCCAGATGACGATACGGATGATGGCGATGCCGCAGAAGCAGAAGAAACTCTTGCTCCCGGCATTGTGCTCAAAATCGAAAGTTGCCAAGGAGGTTGCGAACCAGATTACCCGCCAAACGACAGATCTATAATCACTCGCGAAATGGGACCGCAAATTCCCGTGCAACGCCTACCTTTATCCGATGAAGACTTTCCAACGGGTGCACACCGTTGCCCCGATTTTTTGGTTACACTTACTGATGCATCTAACGGCATTGCCAACATCACCTGCACAAATCCAAGAAACAACGGAATCGATAAATGGTTCTGCAAAGACGATGGACAAACCGGGTCTTGGATTGTCAATACCATAACGGGTTGCACCGCCATAGACGGGCACGAAAGTGGCACTTTGACATTGCCCCCCGTAGGAGAATTTATTGAAGGTTCTGACCCCGTTAAATTTTACACCGACCTCACTTGGAAATCTTACGATTTAAGTATAAAAGGAGCAACGGCAACTTTAACAATCTCTGCAAGTTCCAATGCAGGCGATTTAAGCGAGGCAGAAAAAAGTTTTACCTGCATAGGGTCGAGTGAAGGAACTACTGCTTGTGCTCAAAAAATTTATCACGGCGTAACCTATACAATAACAGGGACAAACACAGCCTACGCGGTAACTTGCGAGCCAAGTACCGCTTGCAAAAGCGACTACTCCTTTAGCGATGGCAAGGTTTATCTATACGAAACCTACACAATAAAAGTAGAGCCTACGGGAAATGTAACTATCACATTAAACAAGGATGCCGCAACGCAAACTTTGGTTTGCTCTGAGTCTGCAACAAACCAAGTACAAATTTTGAAAGAAGTCGGTTCTGTTAAATCGGGAGATCTCATTAACCCATCAAGCCACAAACCGTTTGCCTCTTTAACAGGCATTGGTGCTTGCCCTGAAAGCGAAATAAAGTATTACATAGGAAGTGATGAAATATCCTCCGGCGGTTTGTCGCTTACTCCAAGTTCTTACCCCACAACTTACACGGTAAGGGCGAGTTTATCGGAAAGTTCAAATACAAGTTGCAGTAGTATTTCGGAAGTTGCTAACTGCGGAGAGGTGTCGGTGGTAAATAAAAAAGCCCCGAACATCGAGTGCAATCTATTAGATAAAACCGGTGAAAAAACAACCGCCCCCAACTTTGGCACTCCTTATACCTCATCGGATTTGCCGCAGTTGTATGTTGGAGTTGAGATAGGTTCGGGCATATTAGAATGCAATGCCTTTGAGATATTAGGCCCGGGCTACGAAACTTTCTTGGAGGATACAAAAGATCCTTGGGATTGGTATAGTGTTCAAGAAGTAGGAACGGCAAACCTCAATAAATATACTTTCTCGGCACAAACTACGGCAAGCGGCAATTATGGCAAGGATTTGGGTCCACAAAAAGAGATTATGGTTAGAGCAACTTGCGAGGGCGGCACAACAAAAACAGAGTATTGCAAAGGCGTATTCTCGGTAAATGGTTCCTCTACTGCAACGGCTACGGTGGCTTGCAATTGGGGAAATCAAAGTATTTTTGAGGGTCAACCTCTGCCTACGCTACCCACAAGGGCAAATGTAACTTGTAGTGGCATAACTCCAATTGTTATAAATAATTGGAAGGTTGAAAATAGCCGTGGAGGTGAAACGGTGATTTCCGGAAACATAAGCACCCCAACCTTCCCCGGAATTGGTTCTTTCCTTGACTACTCCGATAATTTGGAATACTTTGTCGAAGTATCGGGATGCGGAACTCTGCAGTCGTTTGACATTAGCCACGCAAACGAGTATGTGAGTTGCGGCACGCTCAAGGTAAATAAAGTGCCGGAAATTGTAAGTTGCGAGGTGAGCGGTAAAAATTCAAAAACAATAGTCTTAAACGACCCAAGCAAGGTTTGCTCCGATGCCGAAGGACACCCGATTAGTCCCGGTTGGACAGAAGAAACTTGGACGGCATCTAAGGGCGGTGCCGCCGATGCTACTGTTACTTTCCCGCTTGCAAAAGGCACCTATAGCAATTTTTCGCTAACGGCAAAATGCGGAGGTAGAAATATTGCTGACCCGTATCCAACGGTAACATGCACAGGAACCGACATAGCAGGCGAGAATTGCGAGTATACAACCGCTTTGTGCGGAGGTATTCCACTTGCCCAAGTTAAGAAAGGAAATACCACCAATGTCCAAGACGACAATGATCCATACTGCTGGTTCTTTACGGAGATAACAAATCTACGTGCAGGAGCAAAGGTGAATGGAAGCAGTGCTAATATAGGATGCAATCCGGGTACTGAAACTTATGGTGGATTTCAACAATGTCCTTCTGGATTGCCCGCTAAAATTGATGGGGGGTACTATATTTATAATATAGGTCATAAGGGCAATGGTTTCGTCGCGACTAATAATAATACAACAGTCAATGGACTATCTGCCAATTGTCAATGATTTTAATAGTCGATGACACATAAGCAAGGAGTGGGAAAAAGCATAAGCGAGCCGAAGGGTTGTTGCCTAATAGTTTTATTTGTGGTTATCCTTATATGAGTGTCTGCGTTTTATGTGGCAACCAACACGAAGGCGAGCGATGAACCGTTCTTCAACAACCAAGTAGAAAGTTTTTTCTACATTTACTTTTTTATATTTCATTTTGGGAGTGATGAGCGTCTAACAGGCGAATTATAGAAAGGAGAAATTTATGACCATAGAAGAAATGAGGCAATTATTTGCAGACCGCGATGCTAAGTATGAGCGCGAACAAGTCGCACGCGATGCAAGAATGGAAGCGTTGTCTGCCAAATACGCACGCGAGCAAGATGAACGCGATGCCAAATATGCACGCGAGCAAGCCGAGCGAGATGCAAGGATGGAAGTGTTCACTGCCGAATACAAGCGTGAGCAAGCAGAACGAGATGCAAGGTTAGATTCTGTCACTAAAGGTTTAGAGAAGAAAACTCTGGATTTAGAAAAGAACAATCTTATTATGGGCAATTTGACCAATAAAATAGGTTCTTTGGTGGAAAGTGTCGTTGTACCCGGCATTGTAGAAAAATTCAATGAGAAAGGATTTCATTTTGATTCTGTCTCTGCTGATGTAAAAATTTTGAAAAAAATGGGCACGGCAATTTAGCACAAATCGATATTTTGTTAGAAAACGGCAAATCCGTCATCGCAGTGGAAACAAAAACCGATTTGGGGGTTAAGCATGTAAATGCACACATAAAACGCATTGAAAAATTGCGGAAAATTGCAAGGTTTAATGGTAAGGAAATATATGGAGCAATGACATTTGCTTTTGCCGATAAACGCCAAATTAACCATGCTCTAAAGTGCGGACTTTTTGTTTTGAAACAGCCCGATGTCCTTAATGTGAGCATTTTGGATTTCCCTGTAGGACATAACGCAAAGGCATGGTAGAATTGCTTTTGCGACTTACCCTCTACCCCACCTCATAAGAATACCCCTGTTCGGCGAGGAACAATTGGCGGTTCATAGCAAATTCCTGTTCTCGCGAGTCTTTGCTCACTATGGAATAGAACATCGCAGGTCTGCCGTCTTTTTTGGGGCGAAGAACGCGTCCGAGTCGTTGAGCCTCTTCTTGCCTGCTGCCGAATGTGCCGGATATTTGTATTAAAATACTTGCATCGGGAAGGTCAATGGCGAAGTTCCCAACCTTGCTCACCATTAAAACTCTAATCTCGCCTCTGCGAAAAGAGTCGTAAATTTTATCCCGTTCGCGGTTTGGCGTTTTGCCCGTGATTAGCGGAGTGTTTAATTCTTTCGCGAGTTGTTCGAGTTGTTCTATATATTGCCCGATTATCAAAATACGGTCGGTTTGTTCGCAATGTTTTTCCAAAAGTTCTTTCACAACGGCTGTTTTTTTAGGATTACAACTCGCAATGACAATTTTTTCTCTAAGCGGGGCAACCGCATAAACGAGGCGAAGTTCGGTGGGCATCGGCACGCGGAGTTCGTGGCATTTGGCTTGAGCAATCCAACCCTGTTCTTCGAGCAGCCGCCAAGGCAGGTCAAATTTTTTGGGACCTATTAACGAAAAAACATCGCTTTCTTTGTGGTCTTCCCGAACGAGCGTAGCGGTTAATCCCAAGCGGCGAGTCGCCTGCATATCCGCCGAAAATCTAAACACGGGAGCGGGCAGCAAATGCACTTCATCATATATCATCAAGCCCCATTTATGAGAAGAAAAGAGCGGAAAATTGGAAAAATCGTGCGGGGTTTCAGGTTCTTTGTCGGAGGGATTTTCCTTTGCATTCGATGATTTCTTTTCTTTTTTTTTATGACCTCTCTGCGTGAGTATCTGGTAAGTTGCCACGGTTACCGGAGCAATGTGTTTTACATCGCCCGAATATTCTTTAACTTGATCTTCCGTGAGCGTAGTCTTTTGCAAAATTTCACGAATCCATTGGCGAGCCGCCGTAACACTCGGCGTTAAAATAAGAGTGTGTGCTTTAACCAACGCCATAGCCGACATACCTATAATGGTTTTTCCAGACCCGCAAGGCAGCACAATAACCCCCGACCCGCCCTTTTCCGACCCGCTTGCGTAAAACACCTGAGCCGCATCTTTTTGATAATCGCGCAGAGCAAATTTCTCATCGGTATCGGCAGTGGTCTCACGCATCTCAATTTCCAAAGGGTCGCCTTGAATGTAGCCCGCCAAATCCTGCACGGGAAAACCGAGTTCCGTCAAAACGATTTTTAATTTTCCGCGCACAAGAGGATTAACTACCGCACTGTTTTTTGAAGTGAATCTCTCTATGTAATTTTGAATTTCCTTTCGCCCGCAGAGTTCTATAAAAAGCGGTACGCTATCGCTTTCCAACACCAAATCACCGCCGTTTTTCAAAAGCCGCAGAGTGCCGTATCTGCTCATATATTCCGTAATTTCATTTACCACAGTTGCGGGAATTTCATAAGAACTGAATTTTTTTAATCGCTCTAAAACATCAACCGCCTTTAACCCTGTAGAGGCGGCATTCCACAAACTCAAATGCGATATGCTGTATGTGTGAAAATGTTCGGGGCTTTTCACCAACTCGGTAAACGGTGCAATGGCATCGCGAGCATCTTTGTGCTGCTCATTATCGACATTCAACAGCACTTCCATATTGCTCTGGACTATAACGCAGGGAGTTGGCATAGAGGAAGAAAGGTAGAAAAAGTGTAAAGTGGAGAGTAGAGAGTAGAGAGTAATAACTTTACACTTTCAACTCCTGCACCCCACACCCCACACCCTACACCCTACACCCTACACCCCACTTTTCTACCTTCCACGCAATGTTGCAAATAACAAACCTCCACGCCTCGCTATTAGACGGCACAGAAATATTGAAAGGCGTTGATTTATCGGTAAATGCGGGCGAGATACACGCCATAATGGGACCAAACGGAGCGGGCAAAAGCACGCTTTCAAAAGTCATAGCAGGGCATCCGAATTATAAAATAACAGACGGTTCAATAATATTTTCTGGACGAGACATTAAAGACTTCCAAATAGACGAAAGGGCAAACTTGGGAATATTCATAGGTTTTCAGTATCCGCTCGAAATAACGGGAGTCGGCAATGTTGAGTTTTTGCGTGCCGCTCTCGATGCAAAACACAAATTTTTGAATTTGCCAAAGATGAGCGGAGATGAATTTTCCGCCAAACTCTCGGCGGCAATGTCGCTTTTGGAAATGGATGCACGATATGCGGAACGGGGTTTGAACGAAGGCTTTAGCGGCGGTGAAAAAAAACGAAATGAAATTTTGCAATTACTTATGCTTGAACCTTCTCTTGCATTTTTAGACGAAACGGATTCGGGTTTGGATATTGATGCACTCAGGATTGTTGCAAACGGTATAAATCATTTTGTGAGCGGGGCAATCAACAGGTCGGTTGTTTTAATCACGCATTACCAACGCCTTTTAGATTATGCCAAACCTCAATTTGTGCATATTTTACAAAACGGAAAAATCACCCGCAGCGGTGATGCGGGACTTGCCGTTGAACTCGAAAAAAACGGATACGAAGGCGGTGAATAACATTTTGCTCCTTTCCCAAAATACCGCCGAAAAATTTACACTCGGCGCAAATGACCGTTTGTGCATATTGTCGTTAAATTCTCAAAATGAAATTGAAGTGGAGTTAAAAGGTGAAGGTGCGGTTTTTGAATATAGGAGTTTGGCAACACAAACAATTTCGCAAAAAATTCACATTTTTCACAACGCACCGAATACCGAAAGTTTTTTATTTGCAAGGCATATTTTGAGCGGAGATTCGCGGGCAAATTTTAACGGAATAATTGAGGCGGGAAAAAATTGTCCGAATGTCAAATCGAGGCAAATTGTAAATAGTTTGTTGCTCTCGCCAAATGCAAGAGCAATTTCAAAACCGGAACTGAAAATTTACTGTGATGCCGTTGAATGTTATCACGGTGCAACCTGCGGAAATTTAAGCGAAGACGATTTATTTTATTTGCAATCGCGCGGAATGACTTTGGAAAATGCAAAAAAAATTCTGCAAAATGCCTTTGCAAAAGAGGTGGCAAGAGAACATCCAAGCGAAGAACAGAAGGAAAAATGGAAAAAGATATTATTCGTATAAACATATCGCCCGAACGGGAAATAGTATTGCTCGGCACTGCACACATTTCGCAGGAATCGGTAAATTTAGTTCGGCAAATAATAGCGGAAGAAAAGCCCGACACGGTTTGTGTTGAACTCGACGAAGGGCGTTTGAAGGCGTTGGAAGAGGGCGACCGCTGGAAAAATCTCAACATAAAAGATATTTTGAGAAAGCGGCAAATGTCATCGTTTATAGTGAATTTGTTGCTCGCATCGTATCAAAAAAGGATGAGCGAATCAACGGGCGTTGAGCCGGGAACGGAGTTAAAAGCAGCAGTTGATGAGGCAAAGATTTGCGGCGCCGAATTGGTGCTTGCAGACAGAGATGTGAAACTCACTTTAAAAAGGGCTTGGGCGAGCACGCCGTTTTTTAGGAAGTTCAAATTGCTCGCTAATTTGCTCGGTTCAATTTTTGAAACGGAAAAGGTGAGCGAGGAAGAATTGAGCAAAATGCGGGAGCAGGATACGCTTTCGGTTATGCTCGAAGATTTTGGGCGGGAGTTTCCCGAAATTAAGCAGATTTTAATAAGCGAGCGCGACCAGTTTTTGGCTGGGAGAATTATTAACTCAAAAGGCAAAAAAGTTTTAGCGGTTGTAGGAGCGGGTCATTTGCAGGGTATTAAAGAAATTATTTTGGGTAATTTGCCATTGCCCCTCGAAACAGACCTCTGCAAAATTCCTCCGCCTTCGCATATAGGAACAATAATCGGTTGGGGCATTCCCTCTGCGATAATTTTATCAATTGTGTATATAGGATTTTCACTTGGCATAGACAAAGCCGCAGACAACGCTCTTTTTTGGGTTCTCGCAACAGGCATTCCCGCCGCTGTCGGCACCGCTCTTGCCCTCGCACACCCTCTTGCAATTTTGGCTGCTCTGGTGCTTGCACCCATAACCACACTGCACCCTTTAATAGGCGTTGGAATGTTCACTGCATTTATTCAAGCATATCTCGTTCCTCCGCGCGTTTTTGAAATAGAGACCGCCGCCGAAGATATTTGGAAAATATCCCGCTGGTGGAAAAATCGCTTTACCAGAGTTTTACTCTGCTTTGTTTTCCCCGGACTACCCACCACAGTAGGCAGTTTGGTTGGAATCGGCAAAATTGTAAAGACCATAGGCGGAGGGTAAGTGATTGCCTCAGCGGTGCAAGAGTTTCCACACCCCACACCCTATACCCCATATTTACACTGCCGAGTGATTTTTCTACATTCAGCCCTACTATGGATCCAACAGGCGTATTAGGACTAATAATTAGTTTTACAATTATGTTGTTTTGGGGCTTTGGCTCGCCCCAAAATATTCCGTTGTTTATAGATATTCCTTCTATTGCAATTGTTGTTGGTTGCTCTTTTATGTGTATGGTTTGCGCTTACCCCCCCGGCTTTTGGAAAACCGTGCCGAGTTTCTTAAAGATGTATGTTGTGGTGCAAAAGCACGATGTTGCGGGAGTGATAAGTCAAATCGTAGGGTTTGCAGAGCAGGCTCGGCGCGAAGGTATTTTGGCGCTCGAAAATTCGCTTGAAACCGTAAATGATCCGTTCTTAAGAAAAGGTATTCAGTTGGCGGTTGATGGAACGGAGCGCGGAGTTATCGAAAGCGTTTTGTCAATTGAAAAAGACAGCATAGAAGGGAGACACAAGAATAATATCGCATTTTTTGAGAACTTGGGGGCTATGGGTCCTGCCTTCGGGATGCTTGGAACTCTTATAGGTCTTGTGCTGATGTTGCAAAATATGAGCGACCCTTCGGCGATAGGTCCTGCTATGGCGATTGCATTGATAACGACTTTTTACGGTTCTATTTTGGCGAATATGATTGCGTGGCCAATTGCCACAAAATTGAAAATAAGGCACGGTGAAGAGATGGCGGAAAAGACGGTTATGCTTGAGGGAATT
>BNUP01000061.1 GCA_025997455.1 Fibrobacterales bacterium
GGTATAGGGTGTGGCGTGTAGGGAGTGGAAAATACGGCATTGCAAATTTTTCTGGTTCGTTCTATCCACACCGCGTTCCCTTTTGCGTCATTCCCGCGTAGGCGGGACACCAAGCCGATAGGCGACTGGACAGACTAACTTATTTAGGAAACCTCTAAAAACTCTCTTTGTAACACAATTCCTCAGATTTGAGTTTTTAGAGACGACGGAGAGCCTGCAAAAAATAAACATTCTCATAGTTCGCCAATGTCGCTTAGAGAACCTCTATCAACCACTTATGAGGTTAATAGAGGTTCTCAATATTGAGGTGCAATTTGAAACAACCCAAAATAAAAAAACGGTTCAAAACTGAACAACCGTGCATAGCGGGCGAGTGAATCCCGCTCCTACTCGCATTTTCCGCTACCCTCTCCTTCTGGCACGGCATTTGCTCTGTTTATTTGCAGAGGTAATTTTTTATGCAAGAATTTTCAAAACAATCTGAAAAAATTTTGGCTAAATCCCAAGAAATTCAGGACAAGCGGCAAAACGGCGAATGGGACACCCCTCACTTGGCGGCGGCACTGCTCGATGTTCCCGATGTCCGTCTTAAAAATTTATTCAAAGCGAAAAATGCAAAAATTGCGGAAATGCGCACTCGCGTTCAAGCGATAATCGATAAATTGCCGAGAATTGTGGAAAATACCGATACGAATAACCACGCAAGCAGTGATTTGTCAAATATATTGAGGGCGGCGGTTAAGTTGGTGCGGGCGGAACAGGGAAATTCCGCAGAACCGAGCCACATTCTCGTTTCGTTGATGAAAAATACAGGTGATAAGCAACTTGCGGCAATTTTTGAAAACGCACTTGGAAATGCGGAGGCGGTGCGAACTTGGTTAAGCGACCCTATGAGCGCGGCGGCGGCGGCAAAAGAGGATTCTGCACTTTCTAAGTTTGGAAAGGAGTTGGTTTCACTTGCGGAAGAGGGAAAATTAGACCCCGTTATAGGTCGCGAGGAAGAAATTCGACGGGTTGTGAGAATTTTATCTCGAAAGACAAAAAATAATCCGGTACTTGTTGGCGAACCCGGAACGGGAAAAACCGCAATAGTTGAAGGTATTGCACAACGCATTCACAAAAATGATGTTCCCGATGCACTCAAAGGAAAAAAAATATTTTCGTTAGATTTATCGGCGTTAATTGCAGGTGCAAAATATCAAGGCGAATTTGAAGAGCGGTTGAAACAGGTTTTGGACGAGTTGGAACAAGAGCAGGACACGCTTTTATTTATAGATGAAATTCACAATATAGTGGGTGCGGGACGAACGCAAGGCAGTATGGATTTGGGAAATATGCTAAAACCAAAACTTGCCCGTGGAGAATTGCACTGCATAGGCGCAACCACAACTGCGGAATATCGTAAATACATAGAAAAAGATGCCGCACTCGAAAGGCGGTTTCAACCCGTTTCGGTTGCAGAGCCGAGTAAAGAAGAGGCTCTTTCAATTTTGCGGGGAATAAAAGAGAGTTTTGATGCTCATCACGGAGTGCGCATTTTGGACAATGCACTTGTAGCGGCGGTGGGACTTTCGAGCAGATATATAGCAGACAGGTTTTTGCCTGATAAGGCGATTGATTTAATTGACGAAGCCGCAAGTATGGTTAAAACACAGTTAGACACAGTTCCCGAATCTTTAGATACTCTGCAAAGGCGGCAGTTGCAACTCCGTATAGAGGAAAAGGCTCTTTTGCAAGAAAGCGATAAAGCATCAAAAGAGAGATTGGCGGAATTGCAAATTGAGTTAAAAATTGTTGATAAAGAAGTAAAAGAGGAACAGGAAAAATGGCAACAGAAAAAACTCCGTTTTGAAACGCTAAAAAATGCGCAGAACGAACTCCGTGCCGCAAAAGAAGAGATGGAAAAAGCGGAGAGCAGTTATCAATTAGAAAAGGCTGCGGAGTTGAAATACAATAAAATTCCGCTGTTGCAAAAAACAAAAGATGATTTGGAGGCGGTTTTACGAGTTGATAATGACGATGTTTCGGAGGAAGTTACAGAGGAAAATATTGCACAGGTAGTTTGCAACTGGACGGGAATTTCCATTGCAAGGTTGCGCGAAGGCGAAAAAGAAAAATTGTTGCATTTGGAGGAGAGATTGCACGAACGGCTCATAGGGCAAAACGAGGCGGTAGAAGAAGTTGCAGAGGCAATTTTGCGAAACAAAAGCGGACTTTCGCGAGAGAACGCTCCCATCGGAAGTTTTCTGTTTTTGGGTCCCACGGGCGTTGGGAAAACCGAACTTGCCCGTGCGCTTGCCGCCGAACTTTTTGACAGCGAAAAGACTATGTTGCGTTTTGATATGAGCGAATATATGGAAGAGCATTCTGTCGCTCGATTTATAGGTGCGCCTCCGGGTTATGTTGGTTATGAAGAAGGCGGGCAACTCACGGAAGCGGTGCGAACGCATCCGTATTCCGTTTTGCTTTTCGATGAGGTTGAAAAAGCACACCCGAAAGTGTTTAATGCTCTGTTGCAGGTGTTAGATGAAGGGCATTTAACAGACGGAAAAGGTCGCAAGGTAAATTTCAAAAATACCCTGATTTTAATGACTTCTAATTTACCCGAACGGGAATTGAAGAACTTTTTTAGACCTGAATTTTTGAACAGATTGGATAGCGTGCTCGTGTTTAAGGTTCTTGAAAAGAGCGAACTTTTACAAATTGCAAATTTGAAGTTGAACGCACTTGCTAAGCGACTTGAAACGCAGAGGATTTTTGCCTCTTTTACACCTGCAGTTGCAGATGCGGTGGTTGAAAATGCTTATGACCCTGCATTTGGTGCTCGCCCGATTCAGAGGTATATACAGAAACACTTGGATACATTCCTCTCAAAGGCAATTATAGGGGGAACTCTGAAAGCGGACGAAAAAGTAGTTATCGATTGGAAAAACGGGGAATTTGCGTTTTGAGCGGATTGGGTACAACTCTGCATTGCTCGCAGGGAAAAGGGAGAAGAGAGTAGAGAGTAAAGAGTAAAGAGTAAAGAGTAGAGAGTAAAGAGTAGAGAGTAGAGAGTAAAGAATAATAACTTTACACTTTCAACTTTCAACTTTACACTCCCTTCCCCACACCCTACACGCCACCCTGCACTGCTGAGTGAAAAATAACTACCTTCCCCCAATGTCCGTTCTTAAAACGCAAGTTGCAGTTCCTGCTTTAATAAACATTCCGGTTGTGCTAGATAAACGCGGAAAGTTGAGTGTTATTGAGGGAAATCAAACCATTCCTTTTGAGATAAAACGCATATTTTATTTATACGATGTTACAAGCGGTTCAAAACGAGGCGGGCACGCGCATAGAAAATTGCAACAGGTTATAATTGCCGCAAGCGGAAGTTTTGATGTAATTTTGAATGACGGACATTCGAGTTCCAAATTTATGTTAAATCATGCAAATATAGGTTTATATGTCCCGAAAATGACTTGGTTAAAAATTGAAAATTTTTCAAGCGGTGCAGTGTGTTTGGTTCTTGCAAGTGCGCATTATGACGAAAGCGATTATATTAGAAAATTTGCCGAATTTAAACAGGAAATTAAAAAAACGAAAGCGATAACGCGGCGATGAGCGAGAGAATGTATAATTTCCACATTTTTAATTCTAAAGAATTTGCCGAGTTCAACAGGCAAAAATGCGATGAAATTCATTACTTAGATTTTGATGGAATAAGCATAATTTTTGGCGAAAGAGACGGGATTTTTTATTCGCCGTTCTCGGCGCCGTTCGGTGGTTTTTCTTCGGAGAGGAAATGTCCTAGTTTAGAGGCAATAGAAAAGGCAATTTGTAACTTAACTTATAAGTTAAAAAATAAGTGGTGCAATATAACATTACCCCCATATATATATAACGGAACTTTTATTTCTCAATGTGTTTCCGCTTTAATGAGAACCGGTTTTGTGCTCGATTTTGCCGATTTGAATTATTCTTTTGATTTGGAAAAACCTATAACAATGCAGCACAACGCAAAAAACGATTGGAATATTGCGGTGCGAAAGGAACTTAAATTCTATAGAGCGGAAACTCCCGAATTATTGCAAACCGCATATAACATTATCAAAGCAAACAGGGAGGCACACGGATACCCGCCGCATTTGCCGTTGCAGGAATTTATAGATACTGCAAAAGAATGTAAAATTCCGCTTGACTGTTTTTTGGTGAGCGTTGAGAGCGGAATAAATGGGGGGGATTATGACTGCCCCCCCATTAGCCCTGCGGGCGGAATAAATGGGGGGGGCTTTTGCGAGTTTGATAAAAACTTGCAAAAAACGGGGGGGGCTATAGCATCAGCACTTGTTTTTACTATCGCGCCGAAAAGAGCGTTGGTAGTCGGGTGGGGTGATAATCGGGCGTTTGCGGAATTTCGTGCTATGAATTTTTTGGCGATTTCAATGGCGAATTATTATAAATCGCAAGGTTATTTATCTTTGGACTTGGGACCTTCCACAAAAAACGGAGTGCCGAATTACGGACTTTGTCATTTCAAAAGCAGTCTCGGCTGTGAGGTATCGTTAAAATGCTCCCTTTCTATCCGTTAAAACGCATTAACAATTCCTTTGAACCCGAACTTTCAAATGCAATTTTGGAAGTTGCACAATCCGGGTGGTATTTGCGAGGCGAGCGGACGGCAAAATTTGAGCGGGAATTTGCAGATTATTGCGGAGTAAAAAATTGCGTTGGCGTAGCAAACGGTTTAGATGCTTTAACTCTGATTTTTGCGGCATATAAAATTTTGGGTAAGTTGAAAGACGGAGATAAAGTTTGTGTTCCCGCGAATACTTATATCGCATCAATTCTGGCGATTAGTCGAAATAATTTGGAAGTTGTGTTGTGCGAACCGAATGAAAAAACATTTAACTTAAATTTGGAATTGTTAACCGACCGCACTCGTTTAACACCCGCACCAAAAGCAATTTTATCCGTAAATCTCTACGGTCGCAAGGCGAGTGATGAAGTTATGCTGAAATTTGCAAAAGAAAACAACATTCTTTTAATTGAGGATTGTGCGCAGAGTGCGGGAATTAAGCCCGTTGGTGATGCAGCGGCATTTAGTTTTTATCCTTCTAAAAATTTGGGTGCGCTCGGCGATGCGGGAGCGGTTGTTTCAAATGACGAAGAATTGACGAAACTCATTCGGGAACTCGGCAATTACGGCAGTAAAGAGAAGTATATAAATAATTATCTCGGCGTAAATTCACGAATAGACGAATTGCAGGCGGCGGTTTTATCCTTGAAACTTCCGCGATTGAATGCAGACAACGAGAAGAGAAGAAAAATCGCTTACCGCTATATAAATGAGATAAAAAATCAGCATATCATTTTGCCGATTGCACCTGAGAACCCGCAAGATTGCGTTTGGCATCAATTTGTTATTCGCACAAAAGAACGAAACTGTCTGCAAACATATTTAACTGAAAAAGGCATTGAAACTCTTATTCACTACCCCATTCCTCCGCACAAGCAAAAAGCATACGGCACGCACTCGCTCGCACAGACATCTCTGCCGATAACCGAAAAATTAGCGGATGAAGTTTTGAGTTTGCCGATACACCCTGCAATGACGGAAAATGAAATTGAGAGGGTTATTGGTTTATTGGGATGATAGAATTTTTTGGTGCGCTCTGCCCACACCGCGTTCACAATTTTTCACTCGGCAGTGCAGGGTGGCATAAATGCCACCCCTACCCACTTTACTCTTTACTCTTTTTCTACCTTCCCCCTATGAAAGTTCTGTTGGTTGGAAGCGGAGGCAGAGAACACGCGATTGCACTCTCATTGAAAAAATCCGCACAGTGCGAAGAATTGGTTTGTGCACCCGGAAATCCGGGAATGATTGCACTTGGGAAATGTGTCCCTGTTGATGTTGGCGATCCGCACGCAATTTTAAGAGTAGCAAAAGAAAATGCAGTTGATTTTACGGTGATAGGACCGGAAATTCCGCTTGTTGCAGGCGTGGTTGATTTGTTTAAGGCAGAGGGATTAAAAATTTTTGGACCCACTGCGGCGGCGGCTCGCTTGGAAGGCAGCAAGGCGTTTAGCAAAGAATTTATGAAACGAAACGGCATACCGACTGCGGCTTACGAAACATTTACGGACTTGGCAAAAGCAAAAGAATTTTTGAAAGAACACCACGCCCCGATAGTGGTTAAAGCATCGGGATTAGCGGCGGGAAAGGGTGCGGTAGTTTGTGCAACCGACAACGAGGCACTCTCAGCAGTTGAGGAGATGTTGGGAGAAAAAGCAATTTTTGGAGAGTCGGGTAAAGTTGTTGTTATTGAAGAATTTATGAGCGGTGAAGAGGCATCTGTTTTTGCAATTTGCGACGGAAAAGATTTTGTTTTACTCGCACCCGCACAAGACCATAAACGAATTTTTGAAGATGATTATAAAGGCAGTGAACCTAATTTGAATACGGGCGGAATGGGAGCATACGCACCCGCACCCTTAGTTGATGAGGCGTTGCTTTCGAGAATTAAACGGGAAATTATTGAACCTACGCTTGCAGGTATGGCATCCGAAGGAAATGCTTTTGCAGGGGTGTTGTTCGTTGGGATTATGGTTTTGGAGGATAGAACTCCAAAAGTTGTGGAATATAATTGCAGGCTCGGCGACCCAGAAACTCAAGCGGTTTTGGCGGTGTATAACGGGGATTTATTGGAGTTATTTTTGTCGGCGGCAGACGGAAAAATCGGCAACTTGGCGGTGGCAGATAACAATAATAAATCGCAAAATTATGCCGCAGTTGTCGTTATGGCGAGCAAAGGCTACCCTGCAAAATATGAAACAGGGAAAGTTGTTTTGGGACTTGAAAATGCGAAAAAAATGGGCGCGGTTGCTTTACACGCAGGAACAAAACTAAATGCAAGCGGAGAATTGCTGACTGCGGGAGGTCGCGTTTTTGGAGTTGTGGGAAAAGGCGAAACCTTAAAATCCGCCATTGCAATTGCTTATGCAGGAGTAAATGAAATTAAGTTTGAAGGGGCGCAGTTTCGGAAGGACATTGGGCATAGAGCACTTTAATACGCTCCTCAATATGTGAGAACACGCCCTGAACCCGCATATCCACAGACGAACCGTTTTCTGCCTCTAACAAACAACCGCCTCGCTCAATTTTTTCATCGGGAACGAGTTCAACGGATTTAAGAGAATTTTGAATCGGTCGCCAAAATGATTCTGTTTTTTCTGCGTTGGTAATGTCGAGCGGGTTTAAGCGAACTTTAATAACTTCCTCCTGACCCAAAAATGTAAATGCCTCTTCTATTACCCGTGCGATAATTTGCGGATTGTTCACCGCCTCTTCACAAAATACCCGTTTGGCAACGGCGAGTGCAATTTCCGTTGTAGCATTGCGGAGTTCTGCAAACATTATTTTTTGCTGCTCCGCTATATCGTTAAAAATTTGTGCAGTGTCCCCTTGAAGTTCGGCTATTTGTGCGTTGCAAGTTGCCAAGGCTTTTTCAGCGCCTTCCTGCACGCCTTGCACTTTGCCTTCCGCAAGTCCATTTTCGCGTGCATTTTTCACCTCTTGTTCAAACTTCTTTTTTTGGTTGGCAATTTCGCCGTTTAGCGTTGCAATTTGAGATTGCAATGCGGCAATTTCATTTTTTAAACTGTCTTCCGAAGTTTCCTTTGCCGCAGGGTTGCGCTGAAAATCCGCAACTTGAAAACCAGATATTGCGGCAGGGCGAATCGCGTGTGCGGCGTTTCCTTTAAGTATGGTTTTTAAGCCGACTTTACCGCTATCATCTTTTTCTTTTTCGTTCATAAAACCTTCAAGTAACCTGACGGTCACTCTAATCCCATTGCCTTAGCGAGTTCCGCCAAATCGTTATTTTGAGGGAATTTTTTCTTTGCATCGCTCACCGTTTTTATCGCATCTTGAACTTTGCCCGACAACGCTAAAGCCTGCCCATATAAAAACAAAAACTCAGGATTCCCTATAAAATCTTTTTTCAAAAATTCCAAAATATCAAGTGCCTCTTTTCCCTTGTCTTTCATTATATACACTTCCGAAAGAGCGAGTGCCTTCCATTCAATTGTCCCTTCTAACCAACCCTTTAACAATTTCAAAAGTTCAACTGCAAGGGCAACATCCCCTGCGGCATTCCAATGGTCAGACAAAAATTTTAACGCTTGAACTCTTGATTGCGCCGTGTTTGAAGGCAAAAAACCGGGTCTAAAAGAAAGCGATGCCAAATACCCATAGACCTTCACAGCCTCATCTATTTCTCCGAATTTAACGAGTAAATTCGCCTTAATCGAAAGAGACGGTTCAAAATACGGGTCTTTTGCAAGCGATATATTCACCCATTCAAGCGAACCTTTAAAATCGCCCTTAGTATCTAAAATTCGTGCAATGTCGTGCGGAATTAAAATTTCAAATTCCACATAATGCTCTTTCTTAGATTTTTCAAGAGCCTTCTTATGCCAAATAATTGATTCATCATAATCACCGACAATTTCGAGCGATGCCGCATAATGAAACATTGCATTTGGGTTCATCTTGTCTAAGTCGGGAAACTCTTCTCTAAATATTTCGAGATTTCGTCTTTGCTTACCCGCCAAAAGCGACGGGTCTTCGTATCCTGTATGATAAATTTCAAGGGTCAGCGACACTTCGGTCAAATTCAATTTGCGAATTGAGACAACTGTCTGTTCGTGAATGCGACCTTCAAATTTGATTTGCGGATTGTTCGGAAAAACTCTCACCTGAGAAAATTTCGGTCCGCTTTTACCTTCGTCTATAGAATTGCAAACCACAAGTGAAAATATTTTATCGGGCTTTTCTCTTTCCAAAATTTTACGGAGTTCCGTAACCGTTTTTTTGGCGACCCTGTCATCGGCATCTATCCACATAACCCAACGACCTTTCGCGTGTGAAATTGAAAAATTTCGTGCCGCCGCAAAATCCTTTTTCCATTCCGTCCGTTCAATTCGCGCCCCGTATTCCTCTGCAATTTCAACTGTCCTGTCGGTGCTGCCCGTATCCGCAACTATTATTTCGTCTGCAAGACCCTTAGCCGACTTTAAGCATTCACCTATATTTTTTTCCTCATTTTTAACTATCATACAAATAGAGAGGAGAGGTCGCGGATCTCTTTTATTCAAAATCGCTAAATCCGCTCTTTCAAAAAGCCATTTTCCGTCTTTATTTTGCGGTTCAACTTTTAACATCTGTGCGGCGTAATCTTTTGACTGTTCAAAATTTTCTTGCTCAAATTCCCAAAGCGACAAATTTTTTAACGAGTCTAATTTTATGTTGTAGTAATTGGTTCCGCCAACAGTTATAACGGGTTTTAGTGTTAAAATTTTCTTGAAATACGGCATACTTTCCGCTTTTTTATTTTGAGCCAGCAGTGCCGCTCCCCTGCCGAAAATTGCCTCTTCACTCTGCGGAAAAAGTTTTAAGCATTTGTCATAAATTTCTATAGCCTCTTCAAATTTCCTCTCTTTATCCAAATGCCGTGCCCATTTTACAAATCCGTCTAACCTCAATTCTTTTTGCAAATCGGAACCCGCATCAAATTCCGCTCCTCGTTTATAGTAAGAGATTGCCTTTTCGCTGTCGTCCAAAATTGAATAGGAATCGCCCAACTGAATAAGACCCGCAATTTGATTTTCCTGTTCAGGGTCTTGCAGTTGCAGTTCCAAATTCCGCCGTGCTTTTTTCTGTCGAATTTCTAGGCTTTCGTAACCCATGTGCCAAATTAAAATTTCACTTTTCTGCAATGTTAAACCGAGTTCATAAGCGGAATCCATAACACCTTCGTGAATGCGTCCCTTAAAACGCATTTTCGGGTGATTGGGAAACATTCGCGCCTGCGAAAACCTCATTCCCGTTGGCTTTCCCTCTTCCGTGTTGCAAACCACAAACTGTATCAAACGATTTAATGGCAAGGTTTTTAATTTGTTGAATAAAACTGCCTGTTCGGGCGGAACAAAATCATCGGCATCCATCCACAAAATCCAAGAACAGGAGGCTTTGTCAATGGAGAGATTGCGGGAATATGCAAAGTCGCCAATCCATTCGCTTTGGATTATGGAAACCTCTAAAAACTCCCCTGAATCATAAATTCGTAAATCTGGAGTTTTTAGAGGCGACGGCGAATCGTCATTCGACAAGCACTTTCGTAGTTCGCCCTTGTCGCTTAGAGAACCTCTACCAACCACTTGCGAGGTTAATAGAGGTTCTCTTATTTTAATAAATTCATCGTTATTCGGTCGTTTTTTAGTGCGGCAATCTGCTTGAAGTTTTTTTACAATCTCAATTGTTTGGTCTGTTGAACCCGTATCATTCACAATAATTTCATCTGCAAAAGGCAAAAAACTCTGCAACGCGCGGGCAATGTTCGCCTCCTCGTTCTTAACTATCATACAAACGGATATTGCGTTTTTTTTTCCAACGGCAGGCAGCGGATTTTTGAGCGTTCCAAAAGGCATTTGGGGAAAGTAGAAACTTTGCAGTGCAAGGTAGGGTGTAGGGTGTAGGGTGTGGGGAACTCGGCGGTGCAGGCGAGGAGAAGGGAGAAGAGAGAGGTGCATTGTGTTCGGTTGTGTAGGGGCGGGTTTTAATAAGTATATCTGCCCTATTAAAAAGAAACCTGAGATAATCTGTATCTACAATGGCAGAAAACCCGCCCTATTGCGAATTGATTGCGGAGGAAAGAAGGGGTAGCGGAAAACGCGTGTAGGGGCGACCCTGTGTGGTCACCCGCTATGCACGGTTGGAGCGAGGGGAATGCCTTCCCCGCTTGCGTGATTAATAGATGTTCCAACTAAAATATCTACCTTCCCCTTGTGGAAAAAGCAATTTTAATCGGAATAAAACTTCCCGCATCGAAGTTGGAGGCGGTGGAGGAGCATTTGCTTGAACTCGGAGCGCTCGCGGATACTGCAGGGGCAAAGGTGGCTGCAAGTGTGATTCAAAAGTTGCAAAAGTTGAATTCGGCGACTTTGATAGGCGAAGGAAAAGTGCTGGAAATTGCGGAATTGTTAAAGGCAAATGATGCACATTTGGTGGTGTTCGATGAGGATTTGAGCGGAAGTCAGGTGAGAAATTTGGAAGAACTTTTGCCGGATGTGAAAGTTTTAGACAGAACCGCTTTGATTTTGGATATTTTTGCCCGCCACGCAAAAACAGCGGAAAGTCGTCTTATGGTGGAAATTGCGCAAATGCAATATATGTATCCGCGCCTCACAAATGCTTGGACTCATCTCTCGCGGCAGGCAACGGGCGGAACTCCGGGTATCGGAATGAGGGGACCTGGCGAAAAACAGTTGGAAGTCGATAGGCGGTTGGTAAAAAAACGCATTTTAGAACTGAAATCAAAACTGAAAAAAATCGAACAGGGCAGGAATATTCAGGCGAAAAATCGCGAGGGAATTTTTCATATCGGCATTGTGGGCTACACAAATGCGGGAAAAAGCACGCTTGTAAATCGCTTAACGAACGCGGGAGTTTTAGCGGAAAATAAGTTGTTCGCCACGCTCGACAGCACAACGAGAAGGTTGTTTTTGAGCGAGGGAGTCAGCGTTTTGGTGAGCGATACGGTCGGGTTTATTCGCAAATTGCCACATCATTTAATGGAAACTTTTAAGAGCACTCTAAGCGTTGCATCTACCGCGAATTGCATTTTGGAAGTGGTCGATTCTACCTCGTGCGATTATGAGGAGCAAATTGCGGTAACCGCCAAAACTCTTGAACAATTGGTATCTCCATTTGTGCCGCATCTTTTGGTATTTAACAAAATCGACCGCATTAGCGAGGAGCAACTGAGTGCAATTGGCGAAAGATACCCGAATGCGTTAAAAATCAGTTCGCAAAACGGCACGGGAATTGCGGAGTTAAAGCAAAAATTACTCGCTTTGCAAGGCGAGTGGAAGGTAACTCATTAGAAATATTGGGCGATCTTCCTTGTGTGTGTCGCATTCAAAAAAGTTGAACGAGAAAAGAGTAGAGAGTAGAGAATAATAACTTTTCACTCCCCTTCTCCCTTCTCCCCTCTCCCCTCTCCCCACTTTCAACTTTACACTTTTCACTCTACACTTTCAACTCTTGCACTGCCGAGTTCTCCACACCCCACACCCTACACCCCATACCCCTGCATTGCAATTTTTCTACCTTCCCATATATGCCTCACCTTTCAACCCAAGAACGCTTCGTAAATCCATACACCGATTTTGGATTCAAACGCATATTTGGCGTGG
>BNUP01000062.1 GCA_025997455.1 Fibrobacterales bacterium
AAAATGGTGCGTTTTGCGGGCGCGTTGATTTTTTTTTTGTGTATTCAGATTCGCCGTTGAATTGGCTTGAAACTGCGGGGGGGGGGGGGGGTTAGGAAGGGAAGAGCAACGCTCTGAAACCCATTCACCCGGTTAGATCGCCTTTCCCGTTTTCCACGTGAAAAAAAAAAAAACAAACTTATAGATATAATATAATTGTTTACTAATATTTATATGTGTTGGTTCGGGTGGGGGGGGGGGTGGGGGGGGGGGGGGGGGGGGGGGGGGGGTGTACCCTTGAAACATCACCCGTCGACATTAATTGTTTCAATTAACTCTTTTAGAACCCGCTCGGCTTGGTCGTTTGGGACTTGGCAAGTGCCTGCCGCCGTGTGTCCGCCGCCGCCGTATTTCAACATCAATGAACCAATGTCGGTTTTTGAAGTTCTGTCGAAAATTGATTTTCCGGTTGCAAAAACAGTGTTCTGCATTCTAAGTCCCCAAAGAATGTGAATGCTAATATTGGTTTCGGGGAACAAAGCATAAATCATAAAGCGGTTGCCTGCCCAAATTGTATCTTCGTTTCGCAAGTCCAAAACCGCAAGATTTTTATAAGTTTTGGTGCAGTGCAAAACTTGTTCGCGAAATTGTTTTTCGTGGGTGCGGTAAATTTGCACTCGTTCTTCCACATCGGGGTGCTTTAAGATTTCTTCTATGCTGTGCGTTTTGCAATAGGCTATTAACTCCATCATCAATTGGTAATTACTTATATGAAATTCCCTGAATCTGCCGAGACCCGTTCTTGAGTCCATAAGAAAACTTAGCAGTTCCCAACCCTTTGCATCTAAAATATCTTCTCTGTTAAAGTGCGCACTGTCGGCTTTATCCACAGCCTCCATCATCCCTATATCTATGCCGGGGAAGGTCTCTTTTCCGCCCAACCAATCATAAACAACCCTTGCCGCACTCGGTGCGTTTGGATCTACTATGTAGTTGTCGGTGCTCACCGCCGCATTTCTCAGCATTTCGCTTTCGTGATGGTCAAATACAAAAGCACACGCGGGTTGATACGGCAAGTTTGTGGATATGTCTCTTTCGGAGAGTTCAATCAGTCCGTCCTGCATATCCTTTGGATGCACAAATCTTATGTCATCTACCAGATCTAAGTCTGTGAATAGCATTCCGCATACGAGTCCGTCAAAATCCGAACGCGTAACAAGGCGGTATTTCTTGCCCGAAATTTTCTCTAAATTTGAATTCATTCTATGACCTCCTTTATCAAGTTCATATACACCTCTACTTTTTTATCCATTCTCGATTTATGTCAGGTATGTCCTCTAACAATCTCACCGTCTGCTGACTTTTGGGATGTTGGGTTACATCTTCGGGTTTGCCTTGATCTACGACTTTCGCCTCATGCATAATAAAAATTCTGTCGCTCACATAATAGGCAAGACCTATATCGTGGGTGACAAACACTATGGTCATTCCCAAATCTACCTTCAACTTCATTAAATAGTCCAAAATATTTGCTCGAACGCATGCATCTACCATAGAAGTCGGTTCATCGGCAATTAAAACCTTAGGTTTTAGAGCAAAAATACGGGCGAGCAACATTCTCTGCATTTGCCCTCCGCTCAATTCAAAGGGATACTTTCCCTCAATATCCGAGGGTTTAACATTCACCGCGAGCAAAGCCTCATCTACCCTCTGTTCAATTTCCTGTTTTGAGGGTTTGTTTTTTAGAATGCCAAAAGCATCTTTTAACTGTGCTCTAATTGAGAAGAATTGGTTAAAGCAACCGAAGGGGTCTTGAAAAACGCTTTGAACTTCGTTCCAGTGCTCTCTTGTGTTTGTTATAGGTTTGCCCTTGTAGAGAAATACCCCCTTGTCTTGGTGGTATAAACCGAGCATTATCTTTGCGAGAACGCTTTTTCCGCATCCCGAACCGCCTACTATGGAAACAATCTCACCGTCCGCTATGTCAAAGGAAACATCATCAACGGCACGAACAGTCTTTTTTCCCTGCGTAAAAAACTTGCTTATATTTTGAGCGCTGAATATAATGTCAGACATAAATTTCTCCTTTGAAATTACGGAGCACCGTCCGCAATGACGAAAACGGCAGACTGCGGTCAAACAAGCAATTATGGTTATTCGGCATAATCACACCTCACTAACCTACCGCCAACTGTTTTTAAGTTTTGCGTGTTCTTTTTGCATTCGGGTCTTGCACTTGGGCATCTGTCGGCAAAGCGGCAACCTTCTATTTTTTTTGCTAAACTCGGAGGAGCACCTTCTATTGTGGTCGGTTTTCTATTTTTCTGTTCTGAGTCGGCAGAGAGCATCGCCCCCATTAACGCTTTTGTATATGGGTGTCTCGGATCGTGCACCACTTGAACAGCCGTTCCGTATTCCACAAACTCTCCCGCATACATAATTGCTATGTTATGCGCGACATGCCTTAAAAGCGGCAATTCGTGGGTGATAAAAATCATCGTTGAGAAAATGTTCTTTTCGAGTAAATCGAATATCATTTTAATAACAACTTTTTGTGTGGTAACATCGAGTGCGGAAGTAGGTTCGTCGGCTATAACCACCTTTGGGTTTAACAGCGTTGAAATTCCAATCACCGATCGTTGTCTCTCACCTGCGGTTAATTGAATGGGGAAGGAGTTCAAAATATGTTCCGTTTCCATTCCAAACAAGTCGAACCTGTCTTTAAGGCGTTTGTAAATATCGTGCTTGCTTATGTTTTTTCCCTGCGATGCACTATGTGCCGCCATTACATCTGCGGCAATATCTTTGATTTTGCGGGTTGGGTTTAAGGCATTAAATGCACCCTGCGGAATCATTGAGACTTTTTGAGATAAAATATTTTTGCGAATATCTTGGGGCGTGCGGTTCATAAGCGATTCTCCGCTCACCAAAACATCTCCGCCCGTGGGGTAAAGCGGAGGTATGAACAAGCCCATTAAGCCATTCACCAAGGTAGATTTTCCGCAACCGGATTCACCCGCGATACCGAGAATTTCGCCTTGTTTCATAGTGAAAGAAACATCTGTAACGGCACTGACCTTTTGCCCAAAGCGGGTTAAGTAATGCAAACTTAAATCTTTAACTTCTAATATATGGGACATATATGCACTCCAATCACTTTCTCAACCGTGGGTTAAATACGCCTTCCATAGAATTATTAAGAAGATAAAGGGCGAATACAATCATTGTGATAACTATAGATGCGGGGAAAATTCCCCACCAATAGCCGTAAGTTATTGCACTGTTGTTTTTTGCGGTGTTCAAAATAACGCCGAGTGAAGTTGAACCTTCACCTATGGGACCGAGACCTATCATACTTATTGCACTCTCGGACAAAATTCCGCTTGCAACCTGCATAATAAACACCATAAATACATAAGAGGCAAGGTATGGCAAAATGTGTTTAAAAATAATTTGAAGGTTTGTCGCTCCGTTAATTCGAGCCAGCGATATGTGGTCGCGGCTACGCAAACTCGCCGCCTGAGCACGAACCGAACGAGCCGTCCAGGGCCAGGTTGTTAAGCCGATTAACACCGCTATTAAAGTGAGAGAGCGACCTTCGGGCCAAGATGCACTTACCAAAACCAACACTACAAAAGACGGAATCACTATAAACAAATTTGTGAACATATTTAGAATGTCATCTATTATGCCGCCCTTAAAACCGCCGAACAAACCCACGAGCGTGCCGACTGTTGTTGCAATTATCCCTGCCATAAATCCCACATATAGGGAATTTCTAAGACCTTGCAACAGGAGCGCCACATAGTCTTGACCCAAATTATCCGTGCCGAGCCAATACGAGGAAGACGGAGATTCATAAGACAAACCTTCCTCTGCGGCTGTGTAAATATAGGGACCTATTAAAGCCGCAACTATAGTTCCAAAGAACAGCACAACACCGATTACGAACATCGGGTCTTTAATTAAATTTTTTAGCAACTTAAACATAATTTCTCCTTAATTTGCATCCATTGCGAGACTCTGCTTAACGCGAGGGTCTAAGAGTGCAATTAAAATATCTACCGTAAAATTCGCAAGTAAAACGCTTGATGTAATTAAAAGAGTAACTCCCTGAATAACCGGATAATCGTTTGTTTGAATTGCCGTGAGCATAGCCATACCGAGACCGGGGTATGAGAATATCATTTCCGTGATGAGTGCACCGCCCACCATTTGACCTATGGAAAGAGCAAGACCCGTTAATTGAGGCAACATCGCGTTTCTAAACAAGTAGGCTAAAACCCGTGTTTCCTTTAAGCCCAACCATTTTGCGTATTTAATGTAATCGGTGCCGAGTTCATAGATGCCCATTGAGCGCATACCTATAGCCTGACCGCCTGCCAAAATTAAGAATATGGAGAAGAACGGTAAAATGTAGTGATAAGCCGCAGACACCAAAAAGTCGATACTGAAAGACGGTGTGAGGTTTATATCATACGCTCCCACTGCGGGAAAAATTTCCCACACAATTCCAAAGAAATACACGAGTACCATACCGAATACGAAAAACGGTATTGAACTCATAAGAAGGGCAAGCGGGAAAATTACCTTATCGAACACTCCCCTGCGATAAGCGGCAAGAGCACCCAAACCGTTTCCGAGTATCCATCCGAAAATGATAGCCGGCAACTGCAAAGCGATAGTCCAAGGCAAAGCCTGAATTATGATTTGTGAAACAGGCTTTTGGTTTTTAAAGGAAGTTCCCAAGTCTCCGTGGAACACTTGGCTTATGTAATTTACCAACTGCGATGCTTTTGAGGCTGCTAACGCTTTTCCGTTATCGTCTCTTACTATTTCTCCGTTGTCGCTTATCTGCAAAAGACCAAAGTCCTTTCGCAAATTTTCTTCCGTTTGCTTGCGGATTTCCGGACTGCTGAACGATGACTGAGCCATCATTATATCAACAGGATCGGAGCCGAGTCGAGGCAAAAAGAAGTTTAGGGCAAGGGCGACCAAGAATGTGAGGAAATACCAGATTGCCCTTAACAGCACATAACGGGTAGTTGGATACTTTTTTAACATAACAACCTTGAAAGTAGAATTTTATTTAACCGGTTTCAATTTCCAGAGTGTGTTTATGCCGCTGCCTACCCAAGGCAGTTGAGGAGGAGCAAAGGGATTCTTTTCGGTGGGCCAGCCCTGCCAAGCCTTGCTTGAGAATTGGTAATACTCTTCGGGTAAATGCGCCACGGGAATTACGGGTTGATCATCGAGGAATATGTTGTTCAACTCCGTGTAGGCGGCTTTTAATTTTTCCTCGTCCGTAATGAGGGGAATTTCATCGAGGAGAATATCTACCCTTTTGTTATAGTTGTGGGCTTTGGGTGAATTGTAACGACCTTCGTTTTCGTTCATAGAGTTGCCGTCGCCAACGGGGCTCCAATTGCGGCTCGACATAATCGCGTTAAATCTGTTCCAAGGAAGTGAGGCGGTAACCGCTACCGGCGGCTTTCTCATTATGAGGTCAAAATCACCGCTCGGAAGAGCAGGCCAGTATTGCGAACCATCAACAAAACCTTCGCGAACATCTATACCTACACTGCGGAGTTGCCGAACAACCAAATTCACTATAGCCTCCCAATCTGACCAGCCTGCGGGTGATTTAATTGAAAGTGACGGGAGAGTATCGCCTTTTGGTCCTAAGGTTTTTACCAAAGAGCCTTTCTCATCGAATATTGCTTTGTAGCCCGATTCTTCCAAAAGTTTTTTTGCGTATTCTTTATCGCCGAGCGGAACGCTGTGTGCGGCTACGGAATCGGCATTGTAGAATTTCTTCTCTAAACCATCGGACATAATTAGACCCGGTTTTTGTTCGGGAGTGTAGTTTGAGAGTGCGAGACGGCTAATTGCCTGATAATCGATTGCCGCTGCAATTGCACGACGGAAATTCTTGTCGCTCAAGGGTGCCTTTGTGTTGTTTAAGTATAAAAAGTGCATTGAACCGGGGACAAAGTAAGGAGGTGCATCGTACCAAGTATTTACACCGTCTTTTTTCTTTTCGCTAATTCTGGGTATGTAGTTCATAGAGGCATCGAGTGCACCTTTTTGCAGGTTAATTGCAAAGTGGTCGTTATTTTTATATATGGGGTGAATGATATATTTCGGCACGGGGAGTGCACCATCGTGGAGAACTTTGTTTCCCCAATAATCGTCTCGGCGAACGAGAACTATTCTTTCGTTGTTGTATTGTGCGAGTGTGTAGGGACCCGATACAACGGGCACGGAATCGCATTTGATTTTCTTTACGGCGTTAAAGTCGTTGTTGTTCTCCGCAAGGTATTTCTCAAAAATATGAGAGGGAACTATGCGGATTGCCTGTAATTGATCTAAAATTGCGAGGGGATTGTTGCGTGCTTTTTTATTTACGAAAAACGAAACGCGCTCGGTATTTACGCCGTTGTTGCTTATTGTATCTACGGTAATTTCGGAAACAAATTCGCTTACATAGGAGGTTGGGGCTTGGGGAAATCTTTTCCAGAGTTCATAAATGAATTTTACATCTGTGGAGGTTACAGGCGTGCCATCGCTCCATTTTGCCTCAGGTTGAATATCTACAACGACTTTTTCCGCATCGGAAGATATAAGGGTTGCGAGTATAGGCTCGGTTGCACCGGTGAGGGAGTTGTAGGCGGTGAGCGGTTCATACATTAAATTAAAGCGATCGTTTGCAGGCCAAGCCACCAACCAAGGCTCAACAAGCGGGTTGAATGTGTTCGGATCGCCCCATTGAGAGCCTGCCAAGTATAGGGTTTCGCCACGGGGATAGCCTGAAGAAGTTTTTGCCGTCTCTGTGCCGCTCTTTTCGCACGAAATCAGTGTGAATGACAATGCCAACGCGCCACAGAGTGCCAATTTTGAAAAATTCATTTCGTCCTCACAAGTTTTACAGAGTAAATATACATTTTTTTTTGACAGGCAACACCGATTTTGAAACATTTTTTTCGTTTTAGAGGATTTATGCCTCCTGCGTA
Organism: Fibrobacterales bacterium; assembly: GCA_025997455.1. Lineage (GTDB taxonomy): Bacteria > Fibrobacterota > Fibrobacteria > Fibrobacterales > Fibrobacteraceae > BNUP01. Next base: position 6,993 of record BNUP01000062.1, read on the forward strand.
CAATGCTACAAACGGGCGAATAATAAGTATAGCCGACCAATTAAAAAGAAATTGTGATAATCTGTGTGAACAATGTCGGACAATAAGTATAGTTGCCCAATTAAAAAAAAATCGAGATAATCTGTATGAATAATGGCAACAATATTTGCCCCTACAGGAAGAGCGGCATAAATGCCGCCCCTACAATTCCATTTTCCCCACATGCTTTTTTTTAAGAAATCGTTGTCCACCTTGAGCTGCCCTATCTGCTTGTATTACTCCTCTATCAACTGGTCTTTGTCCGAGTCCGCCTTATTGTCGGGAGAAGAAAATACTTATGCTAATTTCAGATAGTGCAAAATATATTCAAGCCACTTTGTCCTCAAAATTATTTGAATTTGCCTATAAAACAATATTTTCGAGTATAGAGTTAGGCGAAAATTGTTATCAATACAATAAACACTCACTGATTAAATTACCTATTCTGAAACCTGACAAAAACATTCAACAACAAATCGAAAACTTATTGCAAAATAAAGATTTTACTTTTTCAACTGTAGATTCTGCGACTGCCGTGCAGAATGACGGTGCAGAATGATGACTTTTTCACCACTCTCCACTTTACTCTTTCAACTCTTGCACCGCCGAATTCTCCACACCCCACACCCTACACCCCATACCCCAACTTTCTACCTTCCCCGTTATGGCAAAAAAAGTTCAAGATGCATTAAAAGATTTGGTTTCGCTTTGCAAACGGCGTGGGATAATTTTTCCAGGTTCGGAGATTTATGACGGCTTGGCAAATACTTGGGATTACGGTCCCTACGGCGTGGAATTGAAACGCAATATAAAGGATTTGTGGTGGAAAAAATTTGTGGCGAGCAGAGCCGATATTGTGGGTCTCGATTCTTCAATTTTATTAAATCCAAAAGTTTGGGAGGCGAGCGGGCATGTCGGGAATTTCAGCGATCCGTTGGTGGATTGCAAAGTGTGTCGCGAGCGGGCGCGTGCAGACCATTTGTTGGAAGATAAATTGGGAGCGGGTGCGGTTGCAGGGAAAAATTTTGCGGAAATTGCCGAGATGATGAAAGAGAACGGCATTCAGTGTCCCAAGTGCGGAAGTAAAGATTGGACGGAGCCGCGCTCGTTTAATTTAATGTTCAAAACGGAAATCGGTGTGGTTGAAGGAACGGGAAATCAGGTGTATCTGCGACCGGAAACCGCGCAAGGCATTTTTATCAATTTCAAAAATATAGCGGATAACTGCCGCCAAAAAATTCCGTTCGGAGTTGGGCAAATCGGAAAGAGTTTTCGCAACGAAATTACGCCGGGCAATTTTATTTTTCGCACGCGCGAGTTTGAACAAATGGAAATGGAGTTTTTTTGCAAGCCCGGAACGGAGCAGGATTGGTATAAATATTGGAAAGAATATTGTATGCAATGGCTTGGCGAAATTGGATTGCGCACCGAAAAATTGCGCATTCGCGAACATGCAAAAGAGGAACTATCGCACTATTCCAACGGCACGAGCGATATTGAATATGAGTTTCCGTTTGGTTGGGGTGAGTTGTGGGGTATTGCCTCGCGAACAAATTTTGACCTAACTCAGCACTCTAAATTTTCGGGTTCCGATTTGCGTTATCACGATAAAGTTGCAAACGAAAAATATATTCCTTTTGTGATTGAACCCGCGCTCGGAGTCGATAGATTATTGCTCTCAATTTTATGCGATGCATACGAAGTTGAAAAAATCGAAAACAGCGAAGACAGATCCGTGTTCCATTTTCATCCGAGCATTGCACCCGTGAAAGCCGCGATTTTGCCTCTGTCAAAAGACGAAGAATTGATGTCTGTGGCGAATAATCTTTATCGCGATTTGTTGAAAAAATTCCCCGTTGAATACGATGAAACGCAGAGCATTGGGAAACGCTACCGCCGTCAAGACGAAATCGGAACGCCTTATTGCATAACCATTGATTTTGGCACAGTTGGGCGCGATACACCCGATAAAAAAGATTTGGTTACCATAAGGGAACGCGACAGTATGAAACAGGAAATTGTCCGCTTAGATGATGTGAAAAATTGGTTGTCTGCCAAGTTGTGATTTTATGAATGTTAATGGAGTAGTTGTGCCACCAATTTTTGCAGTTATTGCTGCGGTCGGTGCAACGCTTTTTGTTGTTCTGGTTTTGTGGGTTATTTTGAACATAGAAGAAAAAATTGAAGAAATTGAAGAGTCCGATGATGAGGCTGCAAACGAACCTTTGAGTAAGCGCGAGTTAAAGTTGAAAATTTTGAAGGAAAAGAAAGCGGCGGGGAAATAAAAATTGGTATTGGGCGATCCGACAATTCGTTTTGCAGAATGCGAAAGCACGCATAAATATATGCACGCTAATTTTGAAAATTTGCAGGCGGGAACGGTTGTGATTGCAGATTATCAAAGCGGCGGAACGGGCAGGCATAATCGTTCTTGGATTGCACCAAAAGGAAAAAATTTATCGTTTAACATTTTGTTGCCAACCGATAATTTGCAGGCAAAATTTTATGCTCCCGTGACTCAAGTTGCCGCTATTACACTTGCACAGATTTTGCGAAAGAATGGAATTAACGCGACCGTGAAATGGCCTAATGATATTTTAGTGGAGAAAAAGAAAATTTGCGGAATAATTTCGGAATTGCTCGGAGTTGGCAGGAAGGCGATTTCTCTCGGTATAGGGTTGAATGTGAATACTCCTGCAGAGGATTTGCTCGGTATTGACAGACCCGTTACAAGTATGTTTATTGAGAGTAGCGTTGAATGGAACAGAGATGAATTGCTCGCTGAATTTTTAACTGATTTTGCAAAAAATTTTGAGCGGCTCGTTCGTGACGGATTATCTCCTTTTATTGAGGAGTGGAGCAGAATGGGAAATTTTGTTGGAGTTAAAGCACGCCTGGTTGAAGGTTCATTATCTTTGGAAGGTGTTATTGAATCCGTGCAAATCGATGGTTCTTTACTCTTTAAAACTGCCGATGGATTAAAAAATATTTGGTCGGGTGATTTGCTGTTGTAATATTTTTCAATTGCATTGTTCAAGCATTTTAATAGATGCAGATTCATTTGTTTTGAGTCAATGAAAAATAAAACTTTCGGCTGATTATTGTTTTGCCTTTTCTCGCTTATATAACAAGTGAGTGCGAATGAAAAATTTTTAAAAATATTTGACAAACCTCAAAAACTTTTCTATATTTGAGTGTAGAAATTTGTTGAGGTTGAATGCGTTCTTTATTTTCAGTGTTGTTTTTTGCGGTTAGTTCGTTTGCAGGACTTTCAGTTCAGTCGTTAGAGTCCTCTTTGCAAAGTCAAAATCTCTCCATTCCAAGAATACAATTCATTAACAATTCGCAAGAAAATATAAACGGTTTCACTGCATACTATTATTTCACATCAACAGAACCGAATCCTGTTTTTGAATCCTACGATTTAAGGGGCGGTAATGGCTCGGTTGAGCATTTGGGCGGAGTAAATTATAGAGTTAAGTATAATTATTGTTTTTAATGCGGTTATGAAAGTGCTTTTTGGATAGAAAATATGAATATTACCGAAAAAATTATAATTTGCATTTTATATTCTATTGTAATTTCTTGTAATGTATATAAATATGACAGAGAATTTTGTCCTCATAAATCAGGTAACTTTGGCAATAACATATATTTTGGAACATACATAAACACAGAACCGGAATATTATATAGATTATGATGGCTTTGTGTATTATGCCTATCGCAACATTTTGTATTCCACTGAATTAACTTTAAATAATGATAGTACTTTTTCATTACTTGGAATAACTATTAAAGGGAATGATACTATAAAATCACTGAAAGGCAACTTTAAAATTTATCAAGATACCGATTTCGCTTGGTATGTCTTAAAGTTGAATGCAGATTCTATATATGAAAAAGATATATTAGATACTATAAGCGGGATAGCGAAATTCACGGATTTTAAGGCAAGTGAATATATTCCTTATAGAGATAGTTTGTTGTTAAATGTAGATACTGTTAAAAATTGTTTTTCTTTGGCAGTAAAAAGCGAACCTACAGGTTTACCTTTTGAATGCAAAGAAACTACTTTAATAGAAATAGAAACTAGTAATTTCTGCTTAAAATTTGAATAAAAAAGGAACAAAATGATACTTGTTAAATACATAGAAATAGTTTTCAATGCTATTTTAGAATTCTTTGCGGGGTAAAGATGAAAAAAAATTATCTTTTACTTGCGACATTTCTGTTATTGAACATATCTTGTTCATTTATTACAACACCTTCTTCTTGCGAAGATAGTGCAAGTGATATAGGAAATGTAAAAGATAAATTGCATTTTGCTACATACTATAGAACTACGAAAGGGCCAGATTCTTTATATAAGGACACATTATACAAGGAAATATTGACTTTGAGAGAAGATAGTTCCTTTTCTCTTATTGGAATAAAGACCAACAATGCTACAGAAGACTCTGTGAGAATAGCAGAAGGAAAATTTAGTATATCAGAATCCAAAAAAAATCCAGATGCAGGCTTAACTTTCTCTGTGAAATCTCAAACTAATTTATATAGGGAAAACTCGGATTCTGTTTGGAGAGAATTATCTTTCGTGTTTAGTTTCTATGAAAGTTCCGGTGCTAATATCTCAATATCTGATATAAATAATTCAGAAAAATGCTTTTCTTTTGCATCAAGTCATTTTGATTCTTTTGCATGCAATCCAACTGTTTTAATTCGCCAAAAAACATTCTGTGAAAATGAAACTTTTGAAGATTCTACTCGCATCAAGATATTTTTTTAGGAGATCTGCAATGAAATCACTCATCGCGTTTTTCGCACTTTCTTTTTCCCTCGCCTTTTCCTCTGAGAACTTTGGCGGAATCGGGCTTGCAGAAGTTTCCGTTAATACGGGCTTAAATTCTCTCAATTGGGACGGTTCAAATTTGCCAAAAGGAACTTACATAGTCCATTTTGAACACAATGGCAAAATTATCAGTTCTTCGGCTGTGTTGCATTAGTCTCAATCACTCATACGCGTTCACAATTTTATGTCATTCCCGCACAGGCGGGACACCAAGCCGTTAGGCGGCCAATTTCCACTCTGTGTTGTTTCTATTTGACAAACCTCAAAAACTTTTCTATATTTGAGTGTAGAAATTTGTTGAGGTTGAATGCGTTCTTTATTTTCAGTGTTGTTTTTTGCGGTTAGTTCGTTTGCAGGACTTTCAGTTCAGTCGTTA
>BNUP01000063.1 GCA_025997455.1 Fibrobacterales bacterium
TAGGTAACCACTATTAACCTCATAAGAGGTTGGTAGAGGTTACCAAGCGACATGGGCGAACTGCGTTTTTATGGTGATAATGTCATCCTGTGGCGAATGCTCGCAGGATCGCCGTCGTCTCTAAAAATTCAAATCTGTGGAATTGTGTTACAAAGAGAGTTTTTAGAGGTTTCCTTTTAGGTAACCACTATTAACCTCATAAGAGGTTGGTAGAGGTTACCAAGCGACATGGGCGAACTGCGTTTTTATGGTGATAATGTCATCCTGTGGCGAATGCTCGCAGGATCGCCGTCGTCTCTAAAAACTCAAATCTGTGGAATTGTGTTACAAAGAGAGTTTTTAGAGGTTTCCTTTAATGTCCTAAGGACTACCTTCTCCAACCAATTCACAACAGGGTGGCATAAATGCCACCCCTACAAAAACCCTTCTCCCCCACACCCTACACGCCACACCCTATACCCCACCCTGTGCTGCCGAGTTAAAAATTGTGAACGCGGTGTGTGCCGAGCGCACCAAAAAACTCTATGGATTCTGCGTCCACGCGCAGAATGACGACTTTTTCTCCCCTTTCAACTTTACACTCCCTTATCCCATATTTGCAATGCATAGGTAATTTTCTACATTTGGTATCACAAATCAAAAAAGAGGTTCGCTTGTGTCAATATTCGACGAAAAAAATAACATTGATTGGGATGCAGTCTTCAATGTTGTAAATAATGCAATTGAGTTAGGAGAGCCGGCTCCTGAAAATAATTCAAGACCCTCTACAATAGAAGGTCCAATAGCAGCCGCACAAAAATCTTTTGGATTTTTTGTTAAACAAGGAAAATAAAATGACATTAGATGAAGCAATTCAAAAAGCCAAATCTTTTGAAAATTGGTCTGCCAAAACAGAAACAAAGGAACAAGAAACTGAATCTACGGCAAATGTTCGTAACAGATATTTGGCAGAATTAGAGCAAGCAGAAGAGCAAAATAAATTTTTATGGAATTTGCTTGTCCCGACAAACCGAACTCTTAATGATGATGAACAAAAGCACAAAGAATTGCTGAGTAGAGTTTTAAAAGATCGTTATTGTTATTATAAAAGAGCGATAACATTTATTGAAACTTTCAAGCAGTTTATAGAGGATTGTGATAAATTTTATATAAACGGAAGTTTATTGGAAGATGTAATTCAGCATTATGTTTCAGATCTTGATATTTTGAAAAAACGCTATAATTCATCTTGTATTAAATTGCCGAAAATAGCAGGTTTAATGGCTAATTCAATAGTTAGATTTAAACCAATAGTATTAAAAAATTCTAAGGAAAATTTATCTAAAAAAGAAAAAAGTATAAACGAATCATTTGCAATATATCACGGATTGTGTATATGTTCTGACTTTTCAAAAGGCGTTGAATTAGAAACTTTTCTAAAATCTACTGACTTTAATAGTTGGTTTGATGATATGCTGTATCTGCTTAGGAATCGCAATTATACATCCGAATCTTTGATTGTAATATTCAAAACTCTCTGCCAAAATTATTTTAAATTAGCAGATGTTGAAATTGATCCTTGAAACTATCTCTTTACATATTACAGAAAAATAACGGTCGATAACCAATGGTTGTCCGTTGTATCATTCCATGACAATAACAACTCTTCTCCCTTCTCCCCCACACCCTACACCCCACACCCTACACCCCACACCCCACTTTTCTACATTTCCCTTACACATTTTTTTTGAGAGATTTATGGCAGACAATTTACCTAATTCGGGCAATGTAAATGCAAATTCAGGTGCAACGGAAGGTTGGGTTGAATTAGCAAAGGATATTTGGCAACAGCACGGGACAAAAATTATTGCGGCAGTGTTAGTGTTGGTTGTGGCGATTTTTGCTTTGGCACAGCATTTTGGAACGGCTTCGCAAAAGCAAGCGGCAATGACGGAAGATTTGGGAAGGGGCTTGGAGTTTGTGTATTTGGGTCAAACAGACTCTGCACTCGCGGCTTTTGAAGGTTCAATTCAGAGCGGCGTGCTAAAAGATTTACCCCTTGCAAAGGCGGCATTGCTTGCGGGTAATATTCGTTTGCAGAACGGCGATTTAGACAGTGCGGAGATACTTTTCAAGTTATCAGTTGGAAATTCCGGTTCGGCGAATTTGATTTCCTCTGCTGCGGAAAACGGGCTTGCAGTGGTGGCTATGGAACGCAAGGATTATGCAAAGGCTATTTCGGCTCTGAACGATTTTATTGAGAAATACGGAAAACGGGACGGCAATTTGGCAAACAGATACACAAAAAACGAACATGCGGATTTATCTCCGACCGTTGCCGATGCACTTTGGAAACTCTCACTTTGCTACTTTGAACAGAAAGATACCGCAAATGCAAAAAAAACTGCCGAAAAAATTTTGAAAATTTACGGCGATTCACCGCGTGCCGCAAATGCACGAAAACTGATAGCGATACTTTAAGGGGGAACAATGCTAACTTGGATAAGCGAAAACGCAAAATGGGTGATTTATATTTTTATCGCAGGTATTGCGGCAGGTTTATTGTTTATGGATATGTCGTCGCTGCAAATCGACAAACGCCCGCCGGTTGGAGTTGTAAATGGCGAGAAACTTTCAAACGATTTGTTCGATGCTCGGTTGCGGCAAATTCAGAGTCAGCAATCGGGGTTAAGCGATGCACAGGCTATGCAGTTGCGCGAGGAACTTTTTAAGAGTTTTGTTCAACAACATCTCTTGCAAAAAGAAATTTCAAAAGCGAAAATTACCGCATCGGTTTATGAGATGTCGCGCGATTTACGGACAGACCCGCCGCAGGGAATTGACCGCGAACCGACCTTTCAAACGGAAGGAAGATTTGACCCCGAAAAATATGAGGCGTGGCTAAACGACCCCAACACTTACAACATTCCGTTTATGCAGGAATATGAAACTATGTTGCGTGATGCAAAAATTCCCGAAAAGCAATTACGGGTTTTTGTGGGTGCAGGAGTTCATCCGTCTTCGCTTGAGGCAAAATTCAATGTCTTGCATCGTGAAACAAAATACAAGGTTTGGAATGCACAGGGTAATCCGCGAGCCTTTGCGGAAGAAGATGTTTCGGCGGCGGCTATAGATTCGGTGTTCGCGGCAAACTTAGACAGTTTTTATGTTGCAGATGATTTATCGAAGGTGAATTATGTTTCCATAGCGGTTTTGCCGAGCAAGGCAGATGAAGAGGGAACTTTTGAGTATGCGAAACTTTTAATTTCGCAGATTAAAGATGGTTCGGACTTTGCGGATATTGCACGGAACAGTTCCGAAGATGCTGGCAGTGCGGTGCAGGGCGGCGACCTCGGCGATTGGACGGGGCATGGGAAATGGGTAGCGGAGTTCGACAGTGCGGCATTTGCACTCGATTCGGGTGAGATTAGCGACCCTGTTAGGACACAGTTCGGCTATCACATTATACAGAATTTGGGTAAGCGCGGAGTTGGGGACAGTGTGGAAGTGAAGGCACGACACATATTGTTAAATGTAACCGCGAGTGCCGAGACAATAGACAGTTTGGAAAATATTTTGGGCGACCTAAAAAACGCCGTTGATGAAGGAAAATCATTTGCAGATGCCGCAACAGCCAAGGGTTTAAAAGTGGCAACTTCAACTTGGTTCAAGCGCGGCGGTGAGATTCCCGAACTCGGTTATGTGTCCGGTCTTTCGTCTTATGCTTTCTTTAACCCGCTCCGCCCGAAAGAAGATTCAAAAGTTTCCGAGATTTTGCAAAATCAAAAATGGGTTGTGTTGTTTGAGAAGAATGCAACTTTGAGTGCAGGCAAACGCGACTTAGAATTTTACAAAGATAAAATAACGGCAAATTTGAAGGCTGTTCGCAGAGTGCAAAAAATTGCCGATTATTTGAAAAGCCGTTCCGCTCAATTCGATACAATTTCCGTTCTCGATTCGGTTTCGGCGGTTAGCGTTGAAAATGCGGTTATCGACTCGGCAACTGTTGCGGGCGAGGGTTATCTTCCGGGTTTGGGTTATGCGAGTGCAGAACTTTACGGAGCACTAGCAAAGGCAAAATACAATGAATGGTCGGGTCCTTTTTCGGGTGCTCAAACCGCAGTCCTCCTTAAAGTTCTCGGAAAAATTAACCCCGACCCTTCAACTGTTTCTGCCGCTATTCACGATGAGTTGGAAACCGCTTGGCAATACGGTGCTTTTAGCGTTTTTGGCGATTACTCCCGTGATTTGGAGCAATCTGCAAATGTGGTGAATAACTTGGATTTGTATTATAAGGAGTAATTTGTAATACTCGTGTGCAGGTTGTCCTCGTGCCCCGACACGAGTATCCAAAGGTTCATCGCTCGCCTTAATACCCTTGATAACCGTTTGCTTAGGCAAATAAAAAATGTATATTTAGGGCAATGACCCGTCAAATACAAATTTATGTTTATAGTAGGCTCTGAAGAACTCGCTAAGAGGTCATCAGAGCCTACTAAGCGACACGGGCAACCTATATTTTTATGCAAATTTAAGTGGTTGCCGTCGTCTCTGAAGAACTCCTTGTTTTATGAAATAAGTTTTTTTGGAGTTCTTCAGAGATTACTATATAAAATTCTTTTTGAACTCCTATATCCTATTTACCTGCTTAAATTCGGTAATGAAAAAAAATATATTGAAGAAAGATTGCGAAAGGCGGATTTATTTGCTCGTTCATTTGCTTGCTCTGCAAATTTAAAAATTACCGCACGCGAAGTTTATAAAAATCTTTTTTTGAACGGTATAGACAGTTGGCGTTTTTTGAAGGGTAAAATTGTACCCTTTGAATTTGAGAATTTGGAACTTGCAAAAGCGGAAATTGAAAAAGGCAAACCTCTCGTTTTTGTCAGCATACATTTGGGAGCATTTGAAATGTTGCACAGAAGTTTAGAATTTTTAATAAAGGAAATCTCTAAAAACTCCATTGACTCTCAATTTAGTAAAACTGGAGTTTTTAGAGAAAACGCTAAACCGCAGATAAATCTTATAACGGCATCCTTAAAACATTTAGATAAATATATGGTAAATTTGCGTGCAACTAATAATGTAGTAATCTCAGAAGAACTCCCCCAAACTTTATCTCATAAAACAAGGAGTTCTTCTGAGCCTACTATAAAAGTGGTAAAAGATATTGAAATTCCCCAAACCCTAAAAAAAATAATTCGCAATAATGAGATTATGGCTGTTATGGCAGATCAATCAAAATTCGGCGGAGAAAATTTTCAACTTTTAGGACAAAAAATACCTCTGTTTCTAAAACTTCCGCTCACCGCAAACAAACTCGGCGCAACAGTAATACTTTTTAGAACTTTCAAAAAAAATGACAAGCATATAATAAAATTTGAACAAGTTTTTGAACCGCACGCAATGAAAAATAATGAACAAAATATTAAAAATAAAATAGCCGAAATTTTTGAGAGTTGGATTTTGGAAAACCCCGAACAATGGACTTGGAATTACGGATTCAAATCTCGCTAATTTTCTACATTTCCTATTATGACCCGCAGACTCCCCATAGGTATCCAAACATTTTCGATAACGGTGGAAAATTTACCCCCTATTGGTTTTCTACGGGGACACCCACATTTTTAATCAAGTTGATTCAACAGCAAAAAATCAATATTTTAAATTTGGAAAATCTCTCTCTGCCGGCATCCGAGTTTGAGAACTACCGCGAGAATGCACTCAAGGCGGTGCCTGTGCTTTATCAATCCGGTTATCTCACCATTGTGGGTTACAACGAAAAACGCAACCAATACAGACTCGATTACCCCAACGACGAGGTGCACACCTGTTTTGCGGAAAGCCTTGCGGATGTTTATATAAAAGTGAAGATGGAAAATAAAGCAGCCTTGGTGGATAATCTTTTAGATTCTCTTGAGGCGGGCAATGCTGATGGCTTTGTGGAGGCACTGCGCCCATTTTACAACGGCATCCCTTATGATGATGCCGCCACCGTGGAATACTATTACGAATTGGTTCTTTTGCTAACGCTGCGGATGCTCGGAATCTATTGCGAGGCACAAGTTCATACAGCCGTTGGCAGAATCGATGCGGTATTAAAAATTGACGATTATATTTATGTGATTGAACTCAAAGTAAACGGCACCGCCGAGGAGGCTTTGGCACAGATTAACGACAAAAATTACGCATTGTCTTATGATACCGATGGCAAAAAAGTTATCAAAATCGGTATTGAATTCGATTATGAAAAACGCAATATAGGGCGGTGGGTGGTGTCAAATTAACCCTCATCTTCCAATTACCCCGACTCTAATCCACTTTTCAACTTTTTTTCCGCTAAGGAATTTAACCGACAAGCGAACGCTGTAAATATCACTGCCGAGTTTTGATAATTCCAAATTTTCTATTTGATTACTGCCTGCATTCGGTGCTGAAATTTGTTTTCCAAATGCACGAAAACCCGTGATGTCAAAAAAATCTATATCCGCTTTTTCTGCAGGTGCACCCAAAACAAATCGAGAAGTTGCTCTTCCGTTTCGCACCGGGTTTGGGAAAATGAAAAATTCGTAAATTTCGTCTTTTTGAATTTGTTCGGTTGGTGTTTTCGGTAAAAATTCCTTTGCAAGAGGCAAATAAAATGCACTTGTGTCTCCTCTGTGTTCTGCGAATAAAAATGTAGAATCGCCCAAAACATATTTAGATAAATACATTGGGAATTTTGAGTGCGTGCTATCTCTATAAATCGCGGTATTTTCAGTATTTTCATAAATAAAAGTTCCTGCGGCAAGAGGAAACTCATCCTTAAATAATTTTCCGTTTCCTTTCACCGCTAAAATAAGTCCGTTGTCGGCGGGGATTAAAATTTCCAAAGAATCATCTCCATCAATGTCAATGGCGAGAGGAGCGGAATATGAATTATTTAACGGTTCTCCGTTTGAAAGAATAACGGGGAAATTTTTAATCGGAATTTTGTTTGTGTCGAGTGCGTAAAGGCGGTTGTTAGTCCAAAAAATCTCCTCATCAATGCCGTCATTATTTATATCCGCATAAATTTTCGGCGGGCTTTTTTGGGGAGTTTCAAAAATTACCTCTGTGCCTTTCCATTTGTCTTTCTCTATTGGAACCGCATATTTGCCAATCCATTCTATAACTATCGAAAATTTTTGTGCCCCGTAAGTCACAACACTATCGCCATTAAATGAGTTAATCGTTTTTTCAATTCTCGCATCACTCGGAACTTTCGCTGTTATTTTTATGCCGGAGTATCCGCCAAAAGTTGAGGCGGTATTTCCGTATCCTGCGGGATTTATTGAAAAGACGGAATCGTGCGGGAGCAAGTCGCTGCCCGAACCAAAATCAAAAGCGGGTTCGCCGGTTCCACTGCGAAATTCTTTTCCCATACTCAAAATGCCGTCTGCCTCAACAAGTGCAATTCCAAATTGATGGTCGCGGAAAGTATCGCCGTTCCAAGCATTCACCGCTCCATAAGGGATAACCTCTCGGATAAACCAATCGTTTATATGCCACACGGCAATTCCGCTTGCGGGAATTGCAGCATCGTAATTATCAACGGATTCTATAATTCCGTTATATTTTTGAGTTGCGGAATCTAAAAAATGCGATCGCAAAGAATCGATTGGAATTTCTATTGTGGTGTTATTACCTGCAATTTCATCACTTGAAATTTTCACGGAAATTTTGCCGTTTGAGTTAAGTGCTCTCTGGCGATTTTCTAACAAAAGATATTCATTTGCGTTTATGGGAATTTTTATTATTTTGCCCACTGCAAGTTCTATTTCAGTTTTTTCGTTTATCTTCGGTTTAATTTCAGTCGGGGTTTCCCACCCTCTGTAATATCGCAAAAATGCACTCGGCATTGCAGGGAAAAATCCGCTTCCCGCGTTGTAGCCTGCGTAATCCATTCCGTCAAAATAACCGAGACGAGAATAACCTTTCACAATATCATAAGTAAATGGAAGTCCGAGTTCGCGCCCTATTTGACTTGTGATAATTCCGTTAATTCCCCAATTTAAGCCGTCTTGCGAGGCGGTTTCACTGCTCACCATAACTGACCGTAAAGTGTCGCCCGCACTCACTTCAAAGCCTCGCCAAAAATTTGCCCCCCAAGTTGTATCCAAATAAGAATCCGTAAAATCTCCGGGCGTATTTGCACCGAGCGTGCCGAGAGTTCCGCCGTCTATTAAGCGCGATGAACCTGCGTGTGCAATTAGAATTATCCTTTTTGCTCTTGAATTTTCGGGCAACGGAGCAAGCGGATTGCTACCTGCGTTTGTGTCTTCTTTTGCCAAAGTTAAAACATCTCGGACAAAACTCACATAATCTACCGCTTTTGCCGAATCAAATTCCGCCGCTTTTTCTCCCTTCTTTTTTGCGGTGCGATTGTAATCTATCATAAATTTTTGAAGTTTGTATGCGGTGTCTTTTGGATTTTGCGATTTTGGATACACCTCTGCGCGAATGCCGATTTTTCCGCTGCTCGCTTTTTTGTAGTAATCCTCCGCGAATTTTATGTGTGAAAGCCAATACGCCTCAGATGCTCTTTTCCCTTGCGGATCTAATTTATAATTTTTTGTATCTGAGTTAAAAATTCCGCGACCCGTTGTGAGTGAATTGTCTTTTTCTTCATATTGAAATTCCACCCGTAAAATGCGAATGTCAAGGGAGTCGAGAAAATCGGTTGGCGCGGAGAACGCATTTGAAATTGCAAGGACTATAATAGCAAAAAAGAAAAAGAGAAAGGGAACTTCTATAAATTGAATAAGCAATTTATAGAAGTTCCAGATGCGACATGGGCGAACTATAAAAAAATTGATTTTATGTGGGTTCGCCGTCGCTTCTAAAAATCCGGTTAGAGCGAAAATCGGAATTGGATGGATTTTTAGAAGTGCTCGATAGTTAATTTTCATATTTATAACCTTCGGGCTTTGGTAAATTCCACACACTGTTTTTCCATACCGCTTTTGAATCTATGCTTTTAATTTCTATAATAAGCGAGTCCGCGTTTTGAGAAAAATTTTGCAAATTGCTCTGCGAATAATTTTTAGAATCGTCTTGAGAAAGAACAGCAAAATTTTCACGATACTCAATTTTCAAATTTGAAAAAGCGGCGTCCTTCGTGAGGGCACCTTTTTTGTCTGCATCTTTTGGAGCGGCATCCGTTGAAATTGCATCCGTTGAGACGAAATCTTTTGAAGAGCACGATATATTTTCTACCCTTTGCCCCAAAAATAAACTCGCAAATTTATGAATGTCCGCACCGCCGTAAATCGGTAAATAAACACAGTCTCCCGCACCTTCCGCATAGCGATTATCCTGCGGAAAAACAGCACTCCATTTACCGTCTGCCCACAACAAACTCGCCGCACTAAAACCGAGTGTGCCGCTCAATTCAAGACGGTATTTTTTATTTGGAACTGCAAAAAAAACTGCCGATAACTTTTCTTTGGAGTTATTGTGAGACACTAAAATTGTCGCTTTAACTTTTGCACTATCCGCTAAGGGAATTTTGCTTTCATCAAAAAAAGAATTGACGGGCGGCTTTTGGGCACAAGATAACAACAGATAACATATAGCAGATATAATTAAGAATTTAATTCTCATTTATTTTTTCTCTATAAATTTTTTCTCTCTCATCCAATTTCAACGCTTTGCACACCGCCGCCAAATGTTCCCACAGTTCCGGTGCCGCCATTCCGCTGTTTTCCAATTGTTCAAGAATTTTAAGTGATTCTTCAAATGACCCAATTTTATATAATCCCCACGCTTTGGAATCCAAATAAGATTGTTCATCGGGAGAATATTTTAATGCGCTGTCTATTAACGAGAGTCCGCGTTTAACATCAATGTCGTGGTCAATGAGCATATAACCGAGATTGTTCGTTGCAACATGATTTTCGGGTTCTTTGGCGAGCAGTTGTTCAAGCCAAATCACCGCAACGGTTGTGCTGTCCATAAGGTCGTAGTTGTTGGCAATTCTGAGTGCTACCCGCGAAGATAATTCGCTTGAAGGTGTCATAAAAAATATGGTTAAAAGAACTTCATTTGCCTCATTATATTTTTTTAGTGAAGTTAAAATTTCCGCTTGCAAAAATCCGTATTCCGCGTATGAAATTCCGTTTGCTCCAAACGCCGCACCCAAGAGTTCCGCCGTTGCAGAATCGGGAGTTTGCGTGATTTGGTAGAGGAGAAGTTGTTTTTCCAAAAGGCGGGGAGGATAGTCTAATTCGGGAAGTAAAATTCCATAAATGCGTTTGAGTTCGGGGTAATTTTTTGCGACTTCCAAAAGTTGAGAATATTCGTAGAGAACCGATAAATCGCCCTCTCTTTTTTCTATTGCAATTTTATAGTAAAAAAGTGCGGAATCTAAATTTGCTTTTTCTTTGTAAAGTCTGCCGAGTAAAAGATAATCCTCGCTCGTTGCAGACGGAGATTGAACGCTTAAACGGACGAGAGGAAATGCCTCATCTGTTTTGCCGTTGCGGAGCAAAATTTTTATTAACTCAAAAAGCAAAAAATGACTGTTCGGTTCGTAAGCGAGTGCGCGTTTGTAAAATAATTCGGCGAACTGATATTTATCATCTTCCAACATATCGAGTGCACGCAAAAAATGCTCGTGCGCCGCAGTGGCGTTTGGGGAGTCCGCTACCAACATAGTATCCAATTTTGCGAGTTCCGCAGCCATATTTAACTTGGGAAGTATTTTTACAGAATCCTGCTTTTCTTTTTTTGAAAGAGCAAGTGCAGAAGTGTCAGTTTCTATTTTGGGCGAAGTCGCGCACGACACTAATATAAATGCAAACAACAATAAAATTTTCATTCCGCTACCACCAAGTTAATTTTTGTTCCCGCGTCTAAATATTCACCGGATTTGGGGTTATGTTCCAAAACGGTATTAGGTAATTTGTCATCAATTGGCATAGACGAAATTTCACCCACCGAGAAACCGAGAGAGTCAATTGCCGCTTGTGCTTTTTCGAGCGACATCTCCCGTAAATTCGGCAAAAGAATTTTTCCGTTACTATTCCCCGACGACACCACAATATTCACCTTATCGCCTATTCTCACCACCGCACCCGAATCAGGTTCTGTGCGAATAACCGCACCTCTCGGAATTCCCGAATGTGCTCCCTCAATATTTTTTCCGAGAATAAGCCCCAATCGTTGCAGGGAAATTTCAACCTGTCTAATGCTTTGCCCCCGCGTTGCAGGAACTTTTACCTCTTGCTTTCCCTTTGACAGCGTTAAAAAAATTGTGCGGTTTTCCTTAACCGTTCTGCCTGCTGCAGGAATTTGAAGAAGAGTGTGTTTTGCAGGCACAACTGCACTGTATTTTGCCGAGTCTGCCCACTTGAACGAAAGTCCCGCTTTTATTAAATTCGCCTCTGCATCTTCTGCCGAAAGTCCTGTTACATTTGGCACTTCGAGTTTTGTCACCAAATGCCCTGCGATAATGGGCAGTGCAATCCAATTCACAACCACCGCAATCACGCTAAGGGAGAGCACCCAAAAAACAACCGCAAACAACAGCGGCTTTTGGGACAGGAATTTCAAAGGAGTTTTCATTTCGGTTAAAGTAATGTAGAAAACTCTGCGGTGCAAAAATGGGAGATGGGAGATGGGAGTAGAGAGTAGAGAGTAAAGTGGAGAGAAGGGAAAGGTTGTCATTCCCGCGAAGGCGGGACACCAAGCCGATAGGCGACTGGACAGACTAATTTATTTATTTTTTCTGTCAATCTAAGACAGGAAATGGGAATTGTAGGGGCGGGTTTTGAACCCGCCCTTTTAGAACGCGTGTGTAGAGATTTGTAATGGCGTATTGCAATACGCCCCCTTCTGCATTGCCAAATTTGCGTGATGGATAACAGCGGTATTGCGTAAGCAATTTTAGCGGATAGCCCGACCCGCGAGAGCGGGGCACGCCCAAAAAAATTATGCCGATTTTTTCTGTTTCAAATGTTGGTGATGTCCGTTTATGTAGTCGTTTGTGCGGGGGTCTTTTGGGTGGTTGAAAACTTCTTCGGTTAAGCCGCTCTCTATAATTTGTCCTTCATAAAAGAAGGCGGCGCGGTCGGAAACTCGTGCTGCTTGTTGCATATTGTGCGTGACTATTACAATGGTGTATTCGTTGCGGA
>BNUP01000064.1 GCA_025997455.1 Fibrobacterales bacterium
CTCAAATACGCAGAGCGGTAATTTCTGTTCCTGCAAACATTGCAGAAGGTTATGGCAGAAAGAACAGGGCGGAATATCTGAATTTTCTCTCTATTGCAAACGGTTCTCTGAAAGAGACGGAAACTCACTTATTGCTTTCGCAAAGAATTGGATATTTAACAGAAACACAAATGGAAATGTTTCAAAAGCAATTAGATGTGGTAGGCAAATTATTGACTGCAATACGCAAGTCATTGAGCACTTCGATTTAGAGTGTGGGGTATGGCGTATAGGGTGTAGGGAAACAGCCTGTGAAAAAAAAACTGCAATTATAAGTTCCCCTGTCTGCAATGTTGTGTCTCCCCATACCCCACACCCTACACGCCACACCCTAAAACAGGGCATTTCCCTCATCACGGTTCTCATGTTTATGCTTGCGGCAACAATTGCAAGCACCATAGTGTTTCGCCTTCTCGGCAGTGAAAATTTTGCAAGCGGAGCAAGGTTAAAACAGAGCGAGGCATACCAAGCCTCCGAAAGCGGTCTCGATGCAACCCGTGCGTGGCTCACCAACCGTGCGGCAGATGTGGGAGCACTTATTACACGGTATGAGAACCCTACAAACGCCGATGGTACAAAAAAAACAAATCCTGTACCCGTGCTAC
The DNA here is from genome assembly GCA_025997455.1 of Fibrobacterales bacterium. GTDB lineage: Bacteria > Fibrobacterota > Fibrobacteria > Fibrobacterales > Fibrobacteraceae > BNUP01. Next base: position 645 of record BNUP01000064.1, read on the forward strand.
TTACAGGTGACGGCACGGAAGGCAAACCAAATGTGTTAGGTGTTATTGGCGGAAACCGCGAACAAAAGTTTGAAGTGTATTTAATGGGTGTTGATACTAAAAAATATGCTCCTACCTATAAACTAAAATTTCTCTCTGTGGGCGAGGCACGAGACGGCTCCAAGGTCACGCAAACGGCAATCTTTAGCGTGAATGGGTTGTATAATGTGAAAATACCAAGCTACGGTACAACCATTGATTTTGACAAAGCGTTTTACGGTACTATTACCGCAGGTAAAGTTACGGGCGATGCCACTATAAGTTCCGCCGTAATCAATGGAAATTTCGTAGGAAATCAACCTGTGACCAAAGAGGCATTTGTTGTAAATGGAACTTTTGAAACGCAAGGTGGCTCTACTCCAAGCGGTGCAGATTTTTATGTGAAGGGAACTTCTAAGTTCAATGCAGATACAAAAATAGGCAAGTTTGATGCCAACAACACCACTTGTTCAGTGCCAAATTCAGTTGCATATTTCGGTGGTGATCTTATATGCGAAGCCTCGGAAATAAAAATATGTGGAGATGCTTATTTTAACGGCAGTATTCCAGTTAAGTGCAAAATTATAGTTTATGGAAATGCAACGATAAACGGTACTTTGAACAGAAGCAATGATGGACAGCAATTTGAAGTAAAAGGAAATTTGATTTTCACAGATAACGCAACTTTGAACAACATGGGAACAAAAGAAATGATTGTTGGTGGAAATATTTTGCTGCCAACAGGCACAACATATAATGCCCCCACACAAAACGGCGCATATCAAAGGTATCTTTTAAACGGAAATGATAACAATAAACTAGATTTGATGGGAACAATTGACATAACATCCTCAACTTGGAAAACAACAGCGGAAGCGTGGGGATTAAAAACAGGTTATGACAAAATGGAAAGTTACGGAGCATTGATAAAGGACGACGGCAGAATACCCACCCCGATTTTAGTAAAAAATAAAGACGAATGGATGGCTTTGGCACAACCGAACGCTACAAAATGCGATATCACGGGTTACGACGATTCTAATATAAGTAAATTGAATGCTTGCTGGCTAACTCCTGCAACTAAAGGTGTAACCTTATATGGCAAAGAGGGTGCAGACAACAGCGAAAAATTTTTGGTCGTGAAACTAAGTGCAAATCAAAATACTTCGACGGCAAGTCTGTTGCACGGCAATTTTATTTTTATCATAGATCCAGCCACAGGAACCTTTCGCTTACCGCCAACCGATGAAACTTCTGTTGTTATGCTTTATCTGCCAAACGGCGCAACGGGAAATAATGGTTTAATGGCGAATGATGCAACTCAATACTACAACTATTTTATTTACAGCGAAGGCAACATATCAAAAATTATTGGATTCGAACATGGTAAAAAAATTACCGGCTCTGTGATAATAAAAGATAAGTATAGTTTGCAAGATGTTCCGACTGCTCTGGATTTGGAATATAAAGGCGAAGTATTGGAAGCATTGGGTAAAGCTGGGTTTATTGAGGATAACCCGAAATATATCGAAGGAAGAGATAGGAATAATTCCGGCGAGAGTATAGATGACCCCTACTACATTCCCGTAGCCTCCCGCCTTGCAGTAAAACTCGAAAGCAAAGAAATCTCGCGTGAGATTGTGGAAACGGACGAAGCGAGTGACAATGCCCTGCGACCATCCATTTTAGTTATGCCCCGCGTGGTGCGCATTGCCAAAAATGAATTTGCCACACAGGAATGCTTGGGCTACACCGCACACGGTTGCAAAATCCAAGATTTTTACACATTTATGTATTTGAACGGTGCGGAACGCACAAGCAGTACACCTGATCCCACAGGTCTTGCTTGCAACCCTACCATTGATTTTGAAAATTCATCCATCCCTGCAAATCTTTACAAATGTAGTTTTGCAACAACATCTTACCCAACTTCCAATTTTTATGTGTTGGTATCCGGTGAGAATGAACCTCAGGTTAAAATCACCCCAACTACAAAAGAACTCACAAAAAACGAGAGCGGTTTATACAATGAATGTGCCACAGTAAGTTTAGTGGCTCCCGATGCAAGCACTGGTCAGTATTTTACGGTGCAAGTTACCAAAAAATTGGGAGAGAATTGGACTATCACGCCACAGTTCGCCTTAGAAACAGGCTCCGATGCCGCAAATGGTACTTATTTATTTAAAATCCCTGCCGGCACCACAAATATTTTTGAGGCTTGCCCTTATGCAGATGGCGTTGCCGAAGATAATGTTGCTGTCGGTGTTGTATTTACAGTAGAGGACGGTGAAGGTTATGACCCTGCCTCCTCTCCCGACAACATAGCAAATATTACCCGTGAAACAAAACGCTACCCCATACAGCGCGTATCGGCGCAAACTTCTCAGTATCAAACCGCTGAGGTAAGTGGCATAGCCCGCTTGTTCTGCCCCGCCTTTTTGCTACCCGAAAATATTCCTGTTGCAAGCGTTACCTGCTCATCTGTAGCAGCCTCTCCAAACGGCAAAGACAAGTGGTGGTGCAAAGACGGCTCCACCGTAAATTGGACTACCAACATAAACACAGTGGCGGGTTGTAAAGATGCTATAGGAGATGCGAGTGGTACTTTAAGCCCAATTATTGGCACATTCGCTGATATTGCAAGCACGCCAAACGCCAACACCTTCACAGCCGATTTGGCTTGGAACGAATATACCGTTACGGTAGCAGGCGGTTCGGTTAGACTTAGCACGGAAACAGCAGGAATTCCAAATGGTGATAAAGAACAAACTTGCAATTCAGGGGATATTTGCAAAGTGTATCACGGAGCACAATATACTGTGGCTTTAATATCTGGCGGACCTTATAAAGTTGTGCCGGATGCCGGCTTGGTTTATACCGGAGTGTCTTTAACTGAGGGCGGTTTTGTTTTGGATGCCACAAGTGCCACGCCTGTTATAGGGCAAATAGTGCCGATTAACGGAGGCAATCTAACCCTCTCACCTCCTGCGGCACCTACCTTAACTTGCGAAGTTAAAAGAGCGAAAATGGTCTCTACAAGTAAATTTATCCCCAAAAACGATGTTGATGTGATTGTAAGCGGCTATGGGTGCATACTTTCAGACACGCTTTTTACCATAAACGGAACGGAAGAACATCATTCGGGTGAACAAAAATCCTTAACCTCAACCGACAGTCCCTACACAATCAGTGCTCGGAGCAATAGTTGCGGTTTTGCGGAATTTGTCGAATGCGGCACTGTTACGGTAACCGATAAAACGCTTCCCGAAATCACCTGCAACTTGGGCGGCACAATAGCAGTACCTAAAATCTATACTTCGCTTAGTTTGCCAAAAGTAGATGTTGAGGTAAAAAAAGGAGAGGATTTTTTGGAATGCGACCCGTCAAATATAATCATTTTAGGACCGGGAGATACAACATTCTTGGAGCCTATTGAGCCTTGGAAATGGTTAAACACAAATATCGTAAACAGCATAGACAAAATCCAATACGCATTTACAAAAACCAGCGGAGCGGCGGACGGCGGTCTTTATGGCGAGAAGCAAGGTTCCAGAAAATCGTTCAATCTAAGAGCGGTTTGCGAAGGCGTTACAATAGATCAACATTGCACGGGAGTATTCCTTGTCAATGAAAGCACAGACGAGGCTACCCCAACTGCGATTTGCAACTTTGGAAGCCACAATATTTTTGTGGATGCCACCCCGCCTATACCGCTCCCAACAAAAGAGAATGTGACCTGCGGCACTCCGACAAATCCCAGCATAACGCCCGTTGTCATAGATAAGTGGATTATTGAAAATCAAGCAGGTTACGAAACTGAAATTATCGGTTCGGTATTACCTCCAACTTTCCCCGGTGCGGGGTCTTTCCTTGACCCAAACGGCATACAAAAATTCTACGCAATTATCTCCAAATGCGGCACTATAACACTTCCTGAGGTGCAAAAAGTGCCTTGCGGAATGCTGACAGTGGGTAATGTTCCAAGCATTACGAGTTGCGAGGTGACGGGGCAAACAACGGGAACTGGATCCGTTGCACATACATTCGTATTAAACGATCCGGGTAATGTTTGTACTACCGATGGTTCAACTCCAAAAACTGATGGAAGTTGGGATCCTACATGGAAAGCAAGCATAGGAGGCGGTGAGGAACAAACAGTAATATTCCCCCTTGACTTAGGCACCTATACCAACTTTAAACTAACGGGCACATGCGGAGGTCGGATGATTTCTTCCAACACATGTGCGGTGACCAATGGAGGTTCGGTGGTGGTAGCAGACCCGGAGGTTACATTTGCTCATACGGGAAACATTAAACATAACTCTGCCAGTAATCCAACCAAGGTATGCCTTAATGATGATCAGAATAATATCGGGACAGAAACCGTAAGTGCGGCTGGTTGTAATGTTACATGTACTGCAAAGGACGGTTCTGGTAACAATAAACCTTGTACATCTGGTAGCGGTGTAGGTAGCGTTCCTGTAAGCAATCAAGTAGCGAATTTCTCTTTCACAGTTACTTGCAATGGTGGATCTTATACAAAAACTTATTCCTTTACAAGACAAAACAACTGTAATGGCACTGACACATGGTTATAGAAACGCACGATGACATTTAGAGTTGTTTGTCATTATCGGGCTTGACCAGACACCAAGCCGATAGGCGACTGTGGCTCGTCACCAGCGATGGTGCAACCCGAAGCAACCCAGAGAATGTAGTAGTGGTTTATTATTGTTTATTTCTTTTCTGCCAATCCAAAGCGTGCAATGGCGACTTATCATTATATTCCAGATTCCCGCCTATGCGGGAATGACAAGCCATAGTCGCTTAACGGCTTGGTGTTCCGCCTATGCGGGAATGACAAAAAAGGGAACGCGGTGTGTGTCGAATGCATCAAAAAAACACAATTTTCTATTCCCCTTGCCTCCGCGTAAAAATATTTCTATATTTGTAGTCAAGAGATATTTGTTTCATTGCTTTTTTAAGCAATGCGATAGGGAGTTCTGTAACTCAACGCAAGCTTAGCAAATAGGGCGTGCAAATTTTAACCTTTGATAAATAATAGGCGTGCAGATTTTAACCTTCAGTTTTTTACGGAGAGATTATGAATTATTTTATAGTTTTTTTGTTTCGTTACATTTGTTTAAATGTTCGTTTTTCAGTAAATGATAGGAGATAAAACTATGGGTCACAGAACAAAATATGCCGGAATATTTGGAGTAGAATTTGATAATGTTAAAGAATTTAAGCATTTCATTAAATCAACAGTTGATTTTTATACAATACGGAAAAAATTGGAAGAAAATAAAGGTGTAGCATTTGTTATCCCTTATGACGAGGCAGATAGTTATTATCTTGGTTTTGATTTATCATATTTTTGTTTAGAAGAAAATGAAGGATTAAACATGACAGAAATTCAGCAAAAAATTATCGAAAAAATAAATTCTTTCGATTTTATAAAAAAACAGATACCAATAGAAAAATTTAGATGCGTATATGCATATAGTTATGAATGAATGGCGTTTTGCGTTTGGAAGGCAACCCTTCCCTTCTCCAACCCTGTACCCTACACCCTACACCCCTGCACTGCCGAGTGCAAACTTTCTACCTTCCACTCGTATGGTGCAAAGAGGACTCAATAAAATTACGCGGAATCTCGAAAAAGAGAAGTTCCTTTCGGAGTATTCAAAATCTATAAGGCTATTTATTTTGGCTGTGGTGGGGTTGGTATTTGCGGTAATAGTTGGCATTATCACCGTAATTTATGTGAGAGTTCAGAGTGCGGACGAGAGCACTAATACAAACAGTATGCTCTCTAGATTCGTTGAATCGCAGTATCTCAATATTTTGAAAACATACGACAGAGAGGTAATTTTAACGCTAAAAATGGCAAATTCTCCGCTTATTCAACAGTATTTGGCAAACCCGCAAGATAAACATATAGCCGAACTCGCTTTTTCGGAAATTGAAAATTATCAGGAGGCATTTGCCGGCAGAAATGTGTCTTTCATAAGCGATACGGATAAAAAATATTATAACGATATGAAATACATCTATACCGTAAATCCGCAAGATAGCGTAGAATTTTGGTATAATCAAACTCTTTACGAAACACCGAAAACGAATAAAAATTACAATGTAAATGTAGACTTTAACAAACACCTCAACTCTATTAAATTTTGGATAAACGCACCGGTTTTTTACAAAGGAAAGGTAGTCGGTATGCTCGGATCCGGTTTAAGCATTAACGATTTTGTGGATAACATTATGAATAAATTCGGAGAAGACGGCGATGCTAAACTTATGATTGCCAATAATAAAGGCGAAATTGTGATGGCAAAAAATACCAAGTTAATAAGGGAAAAAGCAAAGGTCAATGATTATTTAGATGAATATTACGGGAAAAGTTTTAGAGAAGAAATAAACAGAGAACGCACTACCGACGATATGTTCCACTTGGATAAGCAGTTTAAGTTTGACGGAAGAATCTTTTTTGTTAAATATATGCCGCAGTTTGAATGGACTTTTATGATGAGTTTTAACGCAGATTCCTTTGATAACACGGTTTATTTTTCCTTTACACAGTATGTGATTTTGATTTTGATTTTGTTTTTTGCATTTATGCTTTCATTCATTTTTTCAAACACGCTTTTGAATCCTATTTTGAAATTTCTCAATGTGGTCACTAAACTGTTTGAGGTTGCTCCTATGCCCATTGTGATGCTCAACGGGAACAAAATTACGCATATCAGTATGGCTATGGAGAGGTATTTGGCAGATAAAGTTTCACCCGATAATTTGAAAAAAACAGATGAATCTCGGAATTTAACAGGTGAGCAAGAGGACGGGGACATTATAAAATTATTGCGAAACGAGCCGGATTTGCAAGATATATTTGAACGGGTAATTAAGTCGAAAAAGAATTTTGAAGATATTAAAGAGATAAAAATAGGAGAGGAGAGAAAATACATAAAAATTTGGTGCAATAATATAAGTGAAAACAGCGATGAGGAACGGTTAGTTATTTTATCCGACTTAACGGAGCAGATGATGATGGCAACCACCGACCCGCTTACGGGACTTGCGAATCGCAGAGAATTTAACGAAACTTGTGAAAAAGAATTTAAGAAAGCGGTGCAAGAAAAATTACCCATTTCGGTTTTAATGTTAGATATAGACCATTTTAAGAATTACAACGATACTTACGGGCACGCACAAGGTGATGAACTTTTGAAGGCATTTGCGAATGTGATTCGTGATACGGCTAACAGAACAAGCGACATTGTAGCGAGAATAGGCGGAGAAGAATTTGCAATTATTTTGCCGAATACAAATTCCAACGGAGCATTTTTTATTGCGAAAAAAATTTGCATAGCGGTTGAAAATATGCAAGTGACTATTAGAAATACCAATAAAATTACCCGTGCAACGGTGAGCATAGGATACTATTCGGGAATTCCTTCTGACGAAGAAGGGGCAGGTGAAAGTGCTAGCCGAATGATATTTGAAAAATATCTTTTGATTGCAGACCAAAATTTGTATAAGGCAAAGGAAAGCGGAAGGAACAGGGTAGAGGGATAGTTGTGTCTTTGCAAGTCCGCTACTTACTATTTTTTATTCTCATTTTTTTTAATACGACATTTGCAGAAATAGACTTTTTTTTGCGAATTGCCGTTGGCGATAACGATTTGAGTGCGTTGAATGCGGACGGTTTTTATTCTCTGCAATTTGACGACCTCAAAAAAAAATTGCAAAGTGCCGGGCGTGAGAGTGATATTGACGGGATACCGATTTCTGCGGTGCGTTTGTTCGGATCTCCTGCCGATACGCTACCCGAATCTATGACAAATGAATTTTCACCTAACTCAGTTGAAATTCCCATAATTGCAAAAGATATAAACGGCAACGGAATTTTTGACAGCGGAGATTCTGTAATTTTCTTCGGCTACGGGACTGCACTTTGGAAAAAAAGCAATTCAAACAGCGGAATGGATTATTATTTTTCACATTCGCCATATAGTTTTTACCAATATTTTTATTTGGGTGCAGGCGGGAGCGGAATGCGATTGCAAACCCAAAACAGCGAAGGCGGAACTCCAAAAAATTTAGTTTGGAAAAAATTTGTCCGTTCGGAAAAAGACCTGATTTTGCGGGATAATTATTTCGGCGATAATTTCACGGAGGAAAATACGGGAAAAGAATGGTTTTGGGCGTGGGGTAGCCGCAAATCGTCTATTAGTGTGCAAAATACGGAGTTTCAAAATTCCATAAAAACATTAAAAAATTTATCGGGCGATTCGGTTTGGATTGGTGTTTCGTTTTTCCCGCGCCGTTCAACGGCAATGAATTCTATGCTCTCCTCTCAAAATTTTAAGGACAGAATGAGCGGAATAAATTTTAACGCATATTTTCAAGGAGAGCAACTTCAAAATCCCATTGACACATTACCCGACGGCTCTTTTGTTTTTTTAAGTAAAAATGCAAAAACAGAATCTAACACCTACAGAATTGAAATTTTGCAATCATCTCAAAATACCAGATTTGACGGAATTTCCGTATCTTATCCTTTTGACCCGCAAAAAAGCGATGGCGATGAATGGTTATTGCCAAGCGGCATTGGAGCGGGGGGAACAATAAATTTACCTGTAGATTCCGATTCGGAAATTTTAAGAATAAAAGACGGTATTCCGCAATATATAATAAACGGTTCTGTTGATGTGATAAACTCAAATGAGGATGTAAAATATTTTTTGCATAAAAAATCAAAATATAAATCGCCTGCATTTATTGAACCTATTGCGTATAGACTTTCCCAAGTGTCTGCTCCGCTTAACATTCCCGCACATACGGCATATTTAATTATAACGGCGGAAAATTTTCAAAGTGCGGCGGTTAAGTTAAAACAATTTAGAGAGAGCGGTTCTGCTCCCGCAACATTTTCAACTTCGGTGGTTCTCGCAGAGGACATTTATCAATTTTACGGAGCACAAAATTCGCCCGTTGCAATTAGAGATTATATAAGATTTGCAAGGAATCGTGCCCCAAATTTGAGGTTTGTTCTTTTGGCTGGAGGAGGAAATTACGATTATCGAAAAATTCGTGCCGGAGCAAAAGCGAGTATAATTCCGCCTTATGAAAAAGAGGATTTTTCAAGCGATGATTTTTTTGCTGTGCTCGATTCAGGTGAAGAAATTCGCTTTGGAAATTACGATTTGGATTTATCCGTGGGGAGATTGCCTGTGGAAACTGCGGCGGAATTTGAGAATTACATACAAAAAGTTTATGAATATGAAACAGTTCGGGTAATGGATAACGGAATATGGAGAAATACAATAATTTTAAGTGCAGACGATGCTATGCAAGGCACAGAAATTGACGGTATTCCGCATACGGAACAAATGGAACGCACCGCCGCATTGCTCGATACAGCCTCGCAAAATCGCGGATTCTCCGTTGAATTGAGAAAAATTCCGCTGTTGCAATATGAGCGCGACGGCAACTATAAAAAACCTGAGGCGGCAAAAGAATTACTGTTGCGGTTAAATCAGGGAGCATTTTTTACTATGTATTACGGGCACGGAAATGCAGTGCAGTGGGCAGATGAAGATTTATTGAATACGGCATCTATAAATGATATTTACAATGCGGGGAAATATACCATTTTGGGTTCTTTTTCTTGCCTAACTTCGCGCTTTGACGATGTGAAAGTGCAGAGTTTGGGCGAGGTATTTTTGAACTCAAAAGGTAAAGGCGCAATTGCATCTATAGGTTCTCTGCGGGAGAGTTATGCATCTTACAACGAATCTTTTTCACAAAAATTTCTGCGAGCCGCGTTATTTTCAAATAATCAATTTTTGGGTGAGGCTATTTTAGAGGCAAAAAAATCTATCGGTAATTATCACTCTGCGGAACGCTACAACAATGAAAAATATTCCCTGTTGGGCGAGCCTGTTTTGAGTTTGCCGAGTTCGAAAATTTCCGTAAATTTAGATATTGTTCCCGATACAATTCAGGCGCTTGATAAAATTTCACTTTCCGGCAGTGCATTTTTGGGCGGAGCACAGTTGCAAAACGGAAATTTGAAATTGCAAATTTTAGAAGGTGCAAAACAGCACACGCTTTCGCAGAATTTGGGCGATGGAAATTTTTACAGCGTAAATGTTCAAATTGTGGGTAACCCTATATACAGCGAGGATTTGAAAGTTGAAAACGGTAAATTTTCTACGGAATTTATTACGCCGAGAAAACTTTCACTTGGCGATACAAACGCACAAATTCGACTTTGGGCGCACAAAGCGGGAAATGCAGGTATCGGGCGAAGTTTGAACGGAGGCATTTCGCTTTTTGGGACTTCATCTTTTGCGGATTCCATAAAAGATAATTCTCCGCCGACCGTGAAAATTTACCCCTGCATTAGAGCGGGAACAACCGCACCGTTTGAAGAAAACGAAAAGATTATTTTAGAGATTCCCGCGTGCCTTGATGTTGTAATTGAAGATTCAACGGGAATTGATTATAGAGAAGAGGCAGATGAGGGAATTTATTTTGAATTGAACCCTGCTGCTGCACCTTTTCATCCTTTTTCATTTGCGGAGCAAACCGGTAAAAGGGCGGTTGCAAGGGTGAATTTCGGCACAGGCTATGATCCCGGAGATTATATTTTTAAGGCAGCCGCTCAAGATGTTTTGGGAAATGCGGCACTCCGTTCTTTGCGGCTTTCACTTTCCGAGCAGTTAGAGGACGGCTTAGCGGATGTATTTAATGTGCCGAATCCTATGGGAAAAAACGGGACAACTTTTTACTTTAAGAATTTAGCGGAAATGAACGCGGGTTCGGCAACCGCAGTGTCTATTAAAATTTTTGACCAAAACGGAAAATTAGTTCGCACAATAAAAAATGCAGTTTCGGGAATTACAAAATTTGACGGAAAAGACAGCAGAGGGCGGCTCCTCGCAAACGGACTTTATCACTATGTTGTGCATAGCAATGTTACAACCGCAAACGGCAAAAAAAGAACATTCGCAAAAAAACAAAAACTCGTTATATCGAGATAATTCAATAAGGGGCGACCGGTGATCCCATCGCCAAAGGGCGGGTTTTCTGCCATTGTATATACAGATTATCTCAGGTTTCTTTTTAATAGGGCAGATATACTTATTAAAACCCGCCCCTACCTCTCCCAATATTATTTAATATAGATTCGTGGGGGGGGGGGGGGGGGCCTCGCTCCATCTTTTTCCCCCCTTCGGCTATAACCCCCTCTTCTTCCTGTTTTCGATACAATATTTCCCTGTTGCTTTATATATAAATCTTTCTCTCCACCTCCCAACAACACACACCTCACCC
>BNUP01000065.1 GCA_025997455.1 Fibrobacterales bacterium
GTATCCGAGAGGAATTGAAATATATTCCTTAGTCTGTTCTTTTGCAAATACAATTTTTGCGGTATCATCGCCTTCGCTTTTTGCTCGAAGAGTTGATAGGCGATGCGGAATTAACGGGAAAAATTTCGACTCTTACGGAGGAGAGGAGAGGCAGGAGAGCGAACTAGTGAGGGTTCTGCTTTTATTTTCGGTTGTTTTTCTTTCCGCTTGCACCCTTAACCAAGTGGTGAAAACTGTTGATGCAAAAAGCGAAATTGCCGCGGCAGATGAGACTGATTATTCCGCTTATGATGAGGAATGGAGCGAGGCAACGGAAGGTTCCGAAGTTGCTGAGCGCGATGCCTCTTGGGGTTTGGGAGCAAAAAGCGAAGGCGATGATACCGCAAAAATTGTATTTGCAAAAGAACAGACTAAGGAATATATTTCAATTCCTCTCGGATACAAATGGCAAACTTCAGATACAATTTGGCATAGTTGGGACGGCATTAAAAATATAAATCAAGACCCCGACCTTGTGCTTGTGAATGCAAGCGAGGACTTGGGATTTTTCGTTTATGGTGCGTTGATAGATATGAATTTTCTCAGTGCGGAAGATGTTTTTAATAACATTTTGTTCGTGCAAAGGTAAAGTCAAAAGCACGGGTGCATTATACCAATACCAATACGGATGAAGAATTTCGCTTGTGCTCGAAGGCACAAAGACCCTGTCCCAATATGCACTCAACAACGCATCTTTTATAAACTGCTCCTCGCCAAGCGACAATATTGCCTTTTCCGATTGAAATTCATCTCGCAAAACATAGCGACCCGGTGAGCCTTGCAAGGGAGCAAAAAACTTTCCCTTTGCATTCTCGGTTTCATAACCAAACCAAATTCGCAACTGCTCCTCGCCAAAATTCGGATGAGTTAAATAATGAATTGTCTCGTGCGGAATGCCTGCCTGCAAAAGTTCGTTTGCATAAATCGGCACAGACGGTACAAAATACCCTAAAATACCCGTAACTTCACTATCGGGCACAACCCAAATTCTAAAAAAACCGAGCACATGGTCTATGCGGTATGCGTGATAAAATTTCGCCGCCTGCTGAACTCTGTCTCTCCACCACTTAAAATTATTTTTTTCCAACTCGTCCCATTTGTAAGTAGGAAAACCCCAATTTTGCCCGCTGTAGCAGAACATATCTGGAGGTGCACCCGCTCGCGATTCCGTGCTGAAAAACTGCGGATAATGCCACGCATCTGCCGAGTCCTCGTTAATCAAAATGGGAACATCGCCCTTTAACTTCACGCCCAATTTATTCAGTTCGCCCACAGCCTTCAAAAACTGCTCTTCGGCAACCCACTGCATCCATTTTTGAAACAGCAAATTTTCATCAGACGGCTTATCCCGCTTTTGCCAATTAGTCCAAGAATTTTCCGCATTCTCCGCTTTGAGTGCACAAAACTCGGCATAACTCTCCACCCAAGAATTTTTAGAAATCCACTTTTTCAATTCCTTATTCGCGGTAATTTCCTTTTCCCTCTTATCAAAAATTACACGCAATGCGGTGCGTTTGTAGCGAACTACATCGATATATGGTATTCTGGGATTTTTTGCAAATTCCTTGTCTTTTTTTTTTGGCTCTGTTCCCAAAATTTCTTTTGCACCTTCCACTTCCTGCAAGCGAATATAAACGGGATTCAGCGCAAATGCACTTCGAGCGCTATACGGACTCGACTCCTCACCCGTATCATTCACCGGCAAAAGTTGAATGAGGTCTAAACCGCACTTTTTTGCCCACTCTCCAAATGGAATAATGTCCAAAAACTCGCCTATCCCGACACTTTCCTTTGAACGCAAAGAGAAAAGCGGAACAACGACACCTGTTTGAAACGAAGAAATATTACCGTAACGCATAACGGGGAAGGTAGAAAGTTGGGATGTGGGGTGTAGGGTGTGGCTGACAGACAACTCGGCGGTGCACACGGGTGGTGTATCGTGTTCCCCGTGTCGGGGAACGAGTATGACAAGAAACGAGATTGACAGAAAAGAAATAAATAAATTAGTCTGTCCAGTCTCCTATCGGCTTGGTGTCCCGCCTGTGCGGGAATGACCATACCCCTTCTCTCTCCCTGCACTGCCAAGTTTCCCACATCCCACACGCCACACCCCATACCCTACCCTGCACTGTCGAGTGAAAAATTGTGAACGCGGTGTGTGCCGAACGCCCCAACCCTAAAACAAATATCCCACAGATAAATTTGCGTAAATGTTTTGCATATCGTATGAGATGCCGTCAAAGCCGGTTTCAAAGACAGATGCAATTCCGTATGTAAAGTCGAAGGATACAATAAATCGTTCAAAGAACGGAGCGGATTTTATGCCTGCGGTTGCACCCCAATCGAGTTTGTTCATCTGATTTGAGAAATCGTATTCCTCCCTTGCAATGAGAGGGTTTGAAAATCCGTCGTTGAGTTTGCCGTCCCGCACGGCACCCGTAAATTCTCCGCTTAACATCCAAGTTACAAATGCTCCTGCGTTGAGTGAAAAATAGTCGCTTACGGCAAAGTGTTTTTTGATTGGCACGCCCAAATATATCGCACTCATTTTGGTATCGACCTGCCCGTTGAATTTCCCTTTGAAATTCCCAAAGTTGATTTGATACTCCTTGACTTTTGCGGTGGTTTCCATCCCTTTGCGCTCCAATTGCGCACCGACTGAAATTCCGTTCGGCTTATGAAGCATTTCAAATTTGGAGGACAGAGCGGGAAAAAGCGGATTGTAATTCTTAATTTTTATGATTGTCGATGGCAGAGGAAATGGCATTGTGCCGCCAATATTCAAACCTATGTTTGCAGAAAAATCCCATTTTTCGGGCGATTTATTGACTGCATACGCAAATTCAGTTTCATTCGCTCCCGCGAATACAAAAAATAATAACAGAAAAGCAAAACTACAGCGCATGCAAAAAATGTAGTAAATGCCGATTAACCTTGATGTCCCGCTTGCGCGGGAATGACAATCCTACAAACGGGCGAATACTATTCGCCCCTACAATGATACGGACGGGTTTTCTGCCATTGTAGATACAGATTATCTCAGGTTTCTTTTTAATAGGGCAGATATACTTATTAAAACCCGCCCCTACATCCCCCTTCTCCCTTTACACTTTCCACTTTCAACTTTCCACTCTACTCCCCACACCCTACACCCAATACCCCAACCTGCACCGCCGAGTGATTTTTCTACATTCCCGCTTATGCGTTTTAACACACTTTTTTTGTCATTGTCGGCGTTTGCCGTAACTGCGTTTGCCGCCGATGTTTCTTTTGAAGGCTCTTTAGATGCCGACTACGGGAATTATTTGGAAAAAGATTTTAAGGTAAATAATGCCGCCAACCACGACTTGCGGCTCAAAATGAATGTGGATTTGGACGAAAATGTGCGTGCGGTTGTTGGTGCAGCATCTAAGAGTATCTTCGTAAATTCCAACGGTTCGGAGGAATATTCCCGCTTGCGGCACAGAGATGCCGCTACCCCGATGGGTTCGGACAGATGGACTGCGTTTGAGTTCGACGGAATTTCGCTTGAATGGACTGTTTGGCGAGACCTGACCTTTGTTTTTGGAGACCTCTCATATTCGTTTGGTGCCTTTGATTATTATTATTGGAGGAACTCAGATTATTATGCGGGCGTGCTCACCTCGCAGGGTTTACGCGGCTTGGGTGTAAATTTTGGGAAAGACGGTTATGTGTATGTGGGTGCAAGCGATGCAAACGATAAATCGGGACGAATTGCGGCGAGTTACGCCTTTGCAATGCCGGGTCTAAACCAAGTAAATCATAAATTAACGCTTGCGCCTATGCTCGATATTATCAAGGGCGGAGGTCGTGCTCACAGATATACATTCGGGGTTGATGCAAATTATTCACGGAGTTTCACGGATTTGAATTACGCATTGCGCGGCATTTGGGGAATTCACCCTTCACATGGCGACTTGGTAAATACATTTGCCGTTGAACCGAGTTTGAACTATAAGAAATTCAGCGTTGCGGGTCTCGGCTATTTTGCATTTCTCGCAAGTGATGCCGGGGACGATTTGGTTATTGCCGATACTTACGCTCCCGATGAGACTATGGTTTATGTTGAACCATCTTACGCACTTGCGAAAAAATTCAGTTTGGGTTTGGCTGGCGAATGGCACAAACCCGGTGAAGATAAAGACGATTGGTTCCTCATTGCACCTACCGGTTATTTATACCCGACTGCCGGCGTTGATTTGTCGTTCTGGCTCGGCTATGCAATTACCGAAGGGCACAACAATCCGAGTTTTGGAATTAGTTCATCCGTGAAGTTTTAGTTAGTAATCACTGATTAACTCAGGTAAGAGGTAGTCAGTTAAAAACTCAAATCTGTGGAATTGTGTTACAAAGAGAGTTTTTAGAGGTTTCCTATGCTTATTAACTCCGAATGGTGAATGAATTTGTGAGATAAGAGTTAATCAGTATTTACTTAACATAGGGGCTATCCAGTTGGTATGGTCGCAGTGTGTATTTTCTCCCTTCTCTGTCACAAAAGCAATGGAATCTGCCCCGATAACCGATAATGCAATTTTACTTGCTGCCCCATGGGAAAGACGAGAAGAATACAACATATCCGTGTTGCCATATATCTTAAAGACGGCTCCGTCTCCGCAATCGCCGCTACTGTTTGCAATTCCAATTATCACCGATAAGGAATCTACTTGCTTTGCAGAATTTAAAACATAACGACTATCCGCGTGAGTGCCAAATCCCCAAGGAATGTCTATGGAACCTGCAGACAAAGAACGCCCCTCGTAAGAATGGTTGCGTTGAATGGTGCCAAAATCTTGTGACCCTTTGAGTTTAGCAACATCCACTAACTTCTTTCTATCCGTCTCTAAAAACACAAAAGTCGTTGCATTGCCTACACGCAAGCGATTTAATCCTTCAAATAGTTGGGACACGGCAATGGATAAGGAATCACTCTTTTGAGTATAGTCAACTTGAATGCTGTCTGTTCCGTAAAAGTCATAAGACATAACGCTCAAAGGTTGATCATATATTTTTGGCAAAGATAAAAATAACGAATCATTAATGTGATAGATGCGTTCGTCTTGCGGCAATGCGGTATCTTTACGGAAAAGTACTGTGTAATTTTTGAATCGCTTTATTATGTATTTATTACTATCAATATTTTGCCTTTCATTATTTCTAATTACCAATACTTTGCCCTTATTCCACGCTTGACTGTTCAACCCGAATTTAAAGCGGTCAAACGACCTCACAGAATGAAATATGGCGGATTTGTTGGCAATATCCACGGTTTGAATGTAATCATGGACATTTGCGCGAATAGCAAATAAAACATAGATATAGGATTGATTGACATTATCTGTCATATACAGGGTATCTTCCGGTGCGGCGTGCTCAACTGCATACTCTATTGCATCGGTATAAGATTCAAAAAATTGATCCCCAATTTTTGAGGTATAGTCATCGCCAAAATAATTATAGGTAAAATGAAAAAATGATATTGCAAACAGCAGTAAAAACAGGAGTGCGAAACTTTTGGAAAATTTCCAAATAGAATTTAATCCGTAAGATGAAAGAAATATCATTGGTATAAACACCAAATTCATCCGATTTATATTTGGCGAGGCTAAGGTAACTACAAAAAACGAAACCAAAAACCACAAAAGAATAGGGGCAAGCAACGATGGAGCTTTGTCTTTCCAAAAATCACGGGCAAGACAAAACAATCCAAAGAAAAATAAAGGAATGCTCACCACATATAATATATGGACATTCGGCAAACTGTTCCAAGCAAGATCATCGGCACCATCTATAAAAAGAATTTCTATAACTCTTTTAATACTTTCAAACCAACTGGCACCGCCCAATACAGTTGCTCCTTTATGATAGTTCAGGTCAGAGGCTAACTTTGGGATAGTCAAAAAACCAAAATCCATAGACTGTAATCCAAAGTGGTTTACCAATATAAAAAGAAACATCGGCATAGAAAGAATCGCAAATACAACGATAGAGAGTATCCATTCTTTGATGGCAAAAATACGATGCCAAATGGCATAAATTCCATAAGTCATAAGAAACAAAGGAACAAAAGCAACTGCCGGAGAATAAGTATACAAGGAAAGTGCCAAAACTACAAAGGACCATACAAGTCCTCGCTTATTCGATTGGGCACGAACTAACAAAAGGATTGCAAAAAGAACTGTTCCGGTTAATAAAAAATTTTCATGTGCCCAGCGGCTAACCATAATATGCCACGGACAAATTGCAAGTAAAAAAAGAGCGAAATAAGCAAGGCGATTTCCTGCGATTCGACGAGCCAAAAAGAATATTCCAACTAAGCAGACTATGCAAAACAATGCAGGAAACAAGCGGATAGAAAAAATATTTAAATCCAATACGGCAATAAAAGGGATGGTTAAATAAGCGAGTAAAGCACTCTGCCCCGGACCAAAATTACTCAAATGAACCGGATTATGAGCACCGGTACGGTCAACTCCGTAATGCAAAATGGCATATGCGTCATAAGCCGATGCCGCCTCATCTTGGTTTAAACCTCCGGGAATATTACCCAACTGATATAGCCTAATGCCGGCACCAAGTGCAATGAGTACTATAAATATTGCCACAGTCCATTTGCGATTATTTTGA
Organism: Fibrobacterales bacterium; assembly: GCA_025997455.1. GTDB lineage: Bacteria > Fibrobacterota > Fibrobacteria > Fibrobacterales > Fibrobacteraceae > BNUP01. The sequence goes on from BNUP01000065.1 coordinate 6,685, forward strand.
ATCATAGTTTCTAAATATATATATTTATTCCAATGACAACTCTTCCTATCAAAAAAAATACATCTGATCGTATTTTTGTGCAGACGGCTTTAATCGCCATTGTTGCCAATCTCTTGTTGACTTGGGGACGCCCTTATGGAGGCGACCAAGGGTATTGGTTGGATTGGATAAGTCATTTTCAAATTCACGGCTTTGCCGGATTTACAGGCAACTACCCTCCGATTTATCTGCTATGGCTTTGGGTGGTAGCTCATATTTTTGAATTGTTGGAGTTGCCTTTACAACAGGGATTTGCTCTAAAATTCTTTTGCCTTTGGCCTGTGTATGCGGGTCACCTATTTTTATTGAGATTGCTCTACGGGCGAATTCAAGAACGACTTTGGTCATCTGGAATTAAAAGAGCCATTTTACTTGCGGCGGCATTGAATCCCGCCTTGTTGCTCGATGGTCCGATTTGGGGACAGGTCGATTTGTTGCCGATGGTGTTTGTTTGCCTTGCTTTTGTATTGGTGTTTTCTAAGAAAGGGCGTTTATTTGCACCCCTCTGTTTTGCACTTGCATTGCTCTGCAAATTTCAAACCATTGCTTTTTTGCCTGTATTGGGAGGCATTTTTTTAATCCGTGCAAAAAAACTGTATCTCGGTTTCTTTATTGCCCTTGCCTGTAGTTTTGTTGTGATACTCCCTTTTATTATCACGGATAGCCTAACCATAGTGTTAAAAAATGCTTATGGAAACGCAAGCGGATTTTATCCCTACGCCACCTACAATGCAGGCAATTTATGGATGCTTGTGTTGGGTAATACGGTTAATGATTCAATTATTCCGTTTTCCTCCGATTTTCGCGCGGAGTCCTTCCCCTTGTCATTGTTATCGAGTAAAATAATAGGTATGATACTTTTTAGCATTGTATCCGTGTGGGTGTTTATAAAGTCTTTGCGTGTGCAACGCCTATCGCAAGCCGCTATGCTCGGCACCTTGATGGCTACTGCTTTCTTTTTTCTGCTCACTCAAATGCATGAACGGTATCTGCTCCCTGCAATTCCCATAGCCTTACTTTGGCTTGCTACAGATTTTCGTGCTTGGTCGTGGGTACTTTTGCTTACAGTAGTATGTTCCATAAATATTGCAATGCTCAATGGTGTCCAAGGCAATGACTTATGGATTCCATTGTCAATGCTTGCCACAGTCATATTTTTATTGATGGCGGTAAAAATATTGATGCCTATTTTTTGGAATCGCTTTGCGGAATTTGCAAAAAAAATACCGCTTCCAACTTATGTTCCCGAAGTTATACTCTTGATTGCATTGCTCGGAATATCTGCAAATCAATGGGCAGAGCACCGCCATTTTATATTGGAAGACGATGAACTTTGGTTAAGTTCCTTACCTCGCATCGAAAGTTCACAAGGTTATAAATCCCCTGAACAAAACCGTTCTGTGGATGGCAATATTTTGCGCGTGGGGAGACACTCTTATTTGGAAGGAATTGGAACTCATGCTCCTTCCCGTTTTACTTACACCCTACCGCCTGCCGCATCCCGTTTTCGTTTCGCAGTAGGTCTCGACAAAGAAACGGATGGAGGAGAAGTGGAATTTCGTGTAGAATTAGACGGACAAGAAATTTGGAAAAGCGGTACTATGATTTCCGCCGATGGAATAGCAGAAGCCGATATTGATATAAAAGGAGGAACTCGCCTAACATTGATAGTCGATCCCTTAGGGAAAGACAGTTACGACCACGCAGATTGGCTCTTGCCGCGAATTAAAAAGGAATAGAATTCAAAGAATATTGTGATGATTTATCCATTGCAGAGGAAAATCCTCTACTACCTTGACCTGTCTTCCAAAATTAAATTGGGGATTATTCCTTGTCTCATTATAACAAATTTAGAAATTTATCCCTTTCCAGTCAATATGTTTTGGACAGAACACTAGGTAACTTCTAAAATTTCAAAAAATTGAATTTTTAGAAGTTACCTATAATTTTCTTGTAGTCTTTGCCTACATAGATAGTTGCGTCTATGCCCCATTTGGATGAGTCTTGCAGGGTGATGAAATTTTCGGTTGATATTTTTGAACGGAGTGCATTGTTACCTTGCCAATGCGGGTTGCGGAGTGCGATTATGGTTTCGGCGTAGTTGTTCCATTGCGGGTCGGTTTCGATTTTTAAGACATCAAAACCGTGTGCTTTGAGGAAGTCGCTAAATTCGGTTGCCGCACCTGCAAGCCCGCTGCTGTTGAGAACTTCAATTCTTCCTGAAATTGTAGCGGGAGGCAAAACAACTTCTGCCTCGTCTTTGTCGCAGGAACAGACAAGAAGGAAGAGCAGAACAAAAAGGAAAACGGGGTTTTTAAGGGGTGTCCCCTTAGGCAGGGGAGGGGGGACGCCCCCGCTTTTGCCGCCCGTTGTTTTATTGCCCACTGATTTGCATCCAGAAATCACGGTAGTTTTCTCGGTCTTTGCCTTGCCGCATTTTTATTGCCGCATCGGGATGAGAGTTGAAGTTTCCCGTGATCATCTGCGGAATTATGTAGCCCCATTCCAATTTTTGCTCGTGTTGCATCGGGATAAAGTCGCTTGCGATTATGTCTAAAATCGGGCGAATATCGTATTTTGGATTTTTGAGAAAACCGAGCAGGAGTTCGGTGGTGCAGTTGCCCGCTCCGCGACCTATTCCGTAGATTGTGCAGTCTAAATAATCGATGTTGTTGATTATAGATTGAATGGTGTTTGAGAAGGCGAGTTGCAGGTTGTTGTGCCCGTGAAAACCCAACTTTTTCGTTTTAATCCATTTTTTGTAGCGTTTTGCCAACTTGTCTATGTTCTCTTGGTAGAAGTAGCCGAATGAATCGACGAGGTAGAGGACATCCGCTTTTGATTCCTTTTCGACTTGGTCTAATGCCTCATCGAGTTCGGGTCCGGAGTCGCGGCTCGCCGCCATAATGTTGATGGTGGTCTCGTAACCCAAGTTGTGAAATTCGTTTGTCATTGCAATGCATTTATCGATGTCGCGGGCATAACACGCCACGCGCACCATATCGTATGGCGATTCACTTCTGGGTTTGATTGTGCTCATTTCCGCTCTGCCTATGTCTGCCATCACTGAAATTTTTGGAGCGTTTTCAACGCCGTCTTTCAATTTCCAGAGCAAGTCGTCGTCGCAGAATTTCCACGCACCGAATTCGTCTCGGCTAAAAAGTTTATCGGAATTTTTATAACCCGCTTCCATATAATCAACCCCGGCCGCTGCCAACGCACGATAAACCTTCTGCACAAATTCAAAAGAAAACTTGTGCTTGTTGAGCAGACCACCGTCCCTTATGGAACAGTCCAAAACCTTGATTGAATCACGAAACATAAAATCTCCATTAATGTGTATGGAGGAAGATAGAAAATTACTCGGCGGTGCAGGTGGGGTATAGGGTGTGGCGTGTAGGGAGTGTAAAGTTGAAAGTGGAGAGTGGAAAATATCCATTTACCATAGACCAACTTGCAAGTTTATAGAATTTTGCACCGCCGAGTTACCACACCCCACACCCCACACCCTATACCCCTGCACTGCAAAGTTTCTACTTTCCCCCTATGATAAGCAGCCAACGATCCACGCTTTCGGTTCCCGGTCATTTGGAAAAAATGCACAAAAAGGCGTTTGAATCCGCCGTTGATGTGGTGATGCTCGACCTCGAAGATTCCGTTCCCGTTGAATTAAAACATTCGGCGCGAGTGCAAATTATCGCTACTTTGCAGAGTTTGGAAATTTGGAATTACGGAATTTCGGTGCGAGTTAATTCCGTTGATACGCCGTTTTGCTTTCGAGATGTGGTAGAGGTGGTGCAGGCGGCAGGTGCAAAAATTGATTCTATTGTGTTGCCAAAGGCTAACTGTGCGGGAGATGTGTATTTCCTCTCTCGGCTTTTAGACGGAATTGAGGCGGAGGTGGGAATCAAGTCGCCAATCGCCATTGATGCGAGCATTGAATCTGCAATTGGAATGGAGAATATTGCAGAAATTGCCTCTGTTCCGCGAGTGCGCTCGCTTGTTTTCGGTATTGCGGATTACAGTGCATCGGTGGGTGCAAGGCTCAACAGTATAAGCGGGCACGGTGAATCGAGTGCAGATTTATCGGGAATGAGGTGGCATTATGCTATGTCGCGAATTGTGCAAACGGCAAAAGCACACAATCTTCTTGCAATTGATGCTCCTTTCGGTTATTTTAAAGATTTACTTGGACTTGCGGAGAGTGCAAAGGCATCGGCATCTATAGGTTTTGACGGCAAATGGGCTATTCACCCTACACAAATTGAAACGATAAATTTGGAATTTTCGCCCACAGATGAAGAAATTGACCGTGCAAACCGCATTTTGGAAAGCACAAAGGCGGCGGAAGGTCGAGGTGCGGTTGCCGTTGATGGCAGAATGGTCGATAGAGCAACCGTGCGTTTGGCTCAAAACTTGATAGATTCGGTAGTTTCCGTTAAATCGCGTGTGTAACACAAAAGGGAACGCGGTGTGTGCCGAGCGCACCAAAAAACTCTATGGATTCTGCGACCACGCGCAGAATGACGACTTTACGGGCGACCAATGGTCGCCCCTACAATTATACGGACGGGTTTTCTGCCATTGTAGATACAGATTATCACAATTTCTTTTTAATAGGGCAGATATACTTATTAAAACCCGCCCCTACAATTCCCATTCCCCTCTCCCATATTTGCAACGCCGAGTTCTCCACACCCCACACCCTACACCCCTGCATTGCAAAGTTTCTATATTTTGCCGCTTATGGAGGCTCTATTCAAATCAGTTCTTTTTAACCGCGTTGCGGTAGTCTTTGTCGTTGCAATTTTTGCACTCGCTCAAGGTGACGCGTTTGCACAGAATGATACACAGCAGGATGCTTTGGCAAAAGGCGGGGCAATTTCTCTAAACAATATGGAGACTCCAAAACTCACGCTCCACTACTCCGCAGAAAACCCAAAAGCAAACGATACCCTCTATTTAAGCATTGCAATCCCTGAGGGGTGGCATATAAACGCCGACAAAGTTCTCGATGAATTTCTTGTGCCCACTTCCGTT
>BNUP01000066.1 GCA_025997455.1 Fibrobacterales bacterium
CAATTGTAGACTTGAACAAAACCTATTACGATTTTTATTTAACAAAATTCAACAGCATTCTAAAAAATCACGGCATAGAACTCTGCAACAAACCGAATATTTTGCGACTTGGAGCGTTCACAAATTTAATAAACTTTCCTTCTTTCATATATTCAAACTTCTGTGCTTGCATTCCACTGCCTATATGCAAATTGCTAATCAATTTTAGAGTCAATTCATAATTTTTCATTTTATTTCTCCATTAAACGGAACAAAAAATGCAGTTAAAAATCTATAAACACTATGAGGCATATTCGGCGGAGTTACAACGGCAACGCATCCTTTGAATTTTTTCTTAAAAATTGCTCCGCTTGCAATGGCAAAAATATTTTTTCGGCGAACAAGTTTATCGTTGTTATTTGTGACACTTGCAAAACCGTTACGGTTAAAAATTTTAAATTCCTCATCTGATAAAACTTCCATTTCATTTTCGCTTGGGAGTGCAGTTGAGAGGAGTAAAAATTTATCTCCTTTTGGAACATCAAAATCGCCAAAATTTGCAACTTCAAACTTTCCCCAGCCGGAACTTTTTCTGCCGCCAAAACCAACTATTCCTTGTGCCTTTATATCGCATAAAAATTCATTAAATATATTTTCGTCCTTTGCATTTACCAAAATATAAAGTCCTGAGTTTTCATTAAATTCAAATGCAGAAATTGTGTAAGGCACTGTATCTTCTTCTCCTGTTCTTGAAATACTTGCCCTTGTCCGTAAAATTTCCGTTCCAATTTGTTTTTCTAAATTTATAGATTCTGCGACTAACGCACAGAATGACGAGGGGGATTGCGGGTCGTAGTTAGCAACAACGGAAGAAGATAAAGGCACAAACTTTAATTTTTTCAGTGCCTTATAATTATCAAAATCGCACGGTATTTTTACTTGCGGTTTTGGAATGAGGAGTGCATCTTTCACAAAAGGCAGTGCATCGCTAAAAATTAAATCTCCTTTTTCTGCTAAATCTTTATATCGCTCTATTTTTTGAACATTCTCATTGCATATAGCACTCCAAATTGTATCGCTTGGCACAATTGGTGAAGAACCGCTCAAAAGGGAAGGCATTCCGCTAATGTTGCTACGGAGCGGAGTTATCAGATTCAATTTTATAATTTTAGTTTGCATTGTTATTTCCACAAATTTTCGCCTTTTTCTTCTGCCTCTTTAAGAATTTCTGTAAGTTTCTCATCATTTTCAACTTTCAAATCCTTAAAGACAATTCTTCCGTTTCCGCGAGTGCCGCCGCCGCCTAAATAATCGAGCATGAGAAGTTGCATAGCCTTAGAAATATTTTCAAAGTCCTCTGTTATCTCTTTTTCATCATTTGCAACATCACTTGCAACATATCCCAAGCGGAATAAAAATTCTATTCCTGCAATTACCCTTTCAATTTGTCTGGGCATCGCCTTACCTGTGTTTCTATCTATGGTATTCTCAAATTTCACTTCGGTTGCACCGCCGAGTGCATCGATCTTTTTATCTTGAGTTTCGTTATTTATTAGGGGACAGTCAAAAAATTGCAGTTTGCTCTTTGTAATAGGCTTGCTGTTCATATCACCAAAGAGTAGTTTTACTTGGTTATTGTCTTCCTTTATATCTATATCTTTTCCAGCAATGGAATTAGCGAGGAGAGTTCGCATTTTTCCTTTTAGCGAACTGCCGGGAATAATAGGTTTGTTCGTTAAGCGATCTTTTATAACAGGAGAATCAACCGCTCCAATTGCACTAAAGGCGTTGTCGCCGCCAATGTGCAAACCGCTTTTAATTTGAATTTTGCCGGTTATCAGGATTTTGCTCATTCTTTGCCTCCAAAATATTTGTGATATGCCACAAGTGCCTCCACATAATTGCAATATGTGTTAAAATTCTCTCTACTTTTAATTGCCTCATCTATAAATTCATAGATTTTTGCCGCATTGTTGAAGGGTTTTGTTCCTAATTTCCAATTGTTCTTTTTTTCGTCAAAAGAATCTCTGCCAATGGAGTAGGCAATTTTTATTTTTATATATTGCAACTTCTTTTTTGTTTCTGAACTTAATTCTTCTGTTTTGCCGAGTTCTGCGGTATAAAGAGAGGCTATCATAGAAAGCACATTTCTAATTTGATTCGTTTTAATTTTTTTATGCAGTTCATTTTTTTCTATTGTGCATTTGGCTTCTGTTCCAAAGTCCTCTACTATGTTGTCCCATTTCGCAACATATTGCTCACTATTTTGTTGAGGATTGTTTGTCTGGTGGTTTTGCGAGTAATTTTTCCGAGAATCGCTTTGTGTGTGATTGCCACCCAAATTTCCGCTGTATCCTTGATTATTCCCGCGATTTTGACTATCATACGCCATCTGTATTCTCCCTACCTCTTGAGAGGTAAATAAAAAGTTGAAGACCAATTAAAAATTTCTTTCTCTCTTCTGAATTTTCTGCTGCTTTCAAAACCGAATCCGAAAGTTCTTTATATTCATTTTCATTCTCGAAAATATCGTGCATTCGTCCGAGAATATAGCAAATTTTCGGCAAAACAAATTTCTTTAAATTTCCTTTTTCTGTGCATTTTAAGTAAGTCATAATGCGATACAAAAACGCTTTTCCTTTGAATGCATTATCGTTATTTCCTCCGAAATGTTTTTCAAAAAACGGCAATTTATTTTTCCATAATTCTTTAAAGGCATCCCATTTCACCGCGTATTGTTCTTCAAAGAGGCAAATAGAATCGCGTTCGTTATTCTTTGCCGCTTTCTCCAAATCATCCACAAAATCCGCTACTTTTAACATTGGGTAATTCGGAGCAAAAATTCCAACTCCGGCAGAAAGCGTTAACTTACCTTGAGTAAATTCTTTGAACTTATCAGTTAATAAATTCATAAAAATAACTACATCTTCCAATGTTCCAACAACGAAAAAATCGTCCCCACCGCTATAAATAACAGAAAGCAAAAAGTTACCGCTACTGCATTCTTTAGATTGCTTCGGGTTGCACCATCGCAATGACGAGCCGCATTCCTTATAAACAAATCGAATGTAATACTTAAAAAATAGCGAAAGTTGATTAGAAAGCGAGGCAAAACGGCTAATTGTCCTTTTGCCTTTTGGAAAGCCATCTCTAAAAGTTTTGCCCAATTTATCAACATCGCCTCTCGCAACTGCAATTCTCTCTATTCCCTTTGCTCCATTTGCAATTTCATCAGTGGAAAGTTGATCTCCTTTTTTATTCTTTGCAATGGAATCGCACATTAAAATTGCGGTGCTTAAATTTTCTCCAACAAAAAAATCATTTTTTGCATAAATGCGAACTAAATCTTTGTTTCTATTATTTTTTATCAACTGCAAAGCATTTTCTTTTGTGCATGCAAAAATATACTCTTTGTTTGGAAGGGAGAAAAATGGTTTGTTTTGCGATTCTATATTCCCGCCTTCGCGGGAATGACAGACGGTAAAAAATTTATTTTCTTCCTTAACAAGTTCTTTGCTGATTTCTGCAAAGTTACTACAATTTTCGCAATCATCTATTGAACCGCAATGAGGGCATTCTTTTTCATTTTGAGTTTGCTCTCTGTTATTTAATGTTTTTAGAATTTCAGCATTAAAACGAGTATTTTTGCTTTTATTTAATGTTTTTAGAATTTCAGCATTAAAACGAGTATTTTTGCTTTTTTCCAAAACTTCTGTTAATTTTGAGATAATTTCGGAATAATTTGTTTGCAAGTCCTCACCGGAACATTCAACTACGCCACTGCCCAAAAATAAATCAATATCAAAAGTTTCAAGCAAATAATCGTTTGCCTGTTTAATGCAATCGCAAAATTTATTTTTTGCATTCTCTGTGTTGGGCAACAAAAAATATGAATGCCCGCCGCCGGAATAAATTAAATTTACTCTGTTCAACTTCAAATTATCCAAAATGGAATCTGATAAATTTTCACAAAAAAGTTCCAAAAATACGCTTTTTGCCCGTAATCGTTTTAATGCATCTTTGGTGGCTGTTTTGTAAATAAAATTCTGAATACCGCTAATGTCAAACGAAGCAATAACAAAACATGTTTCTTTGCTAAAATCATCAAATGCATTAACCTTGCTTTTCCAATTTATTTCGTTAATGCTTTCAAAATAATCAAATAAGCACATTGCAAAAGCGGCTGTTGTTTTTGAATGATCAAAAAGGGAAATGTCCTGAGTTTCTCTTCCGTTGGTTGAACTTGGAATATATGCCCATAACCCTTGTAAAAGCGAAATTAAAGAGTTTGCATTTTTTAGCAAAAATAAATTTTCATTCTTAAAATTATCTTCAATTTTCTTTTTAACTTCAACATAAAAATTTTTGTCTATATCTGTTTTTAAGTCGCAAGGTGTGGGTATATCCTTAAAATCAAAGCCGTCTTTACTCAAAGTTGTTTGGTAAAAATGTTTGTTCTCTTTATTGTCGTTTAAGTTATTAAAAATGCTTTGCATTGGGCGATATAAATTTATGCCTTTATCTAACTCCTCTAACTCGGAATCTTTTTCTCTGCGATCTGCTCCCGCACTCAATCGGTCTGCTAAAATAACTAAGTTAGCAAGCGAATTTTCTTTGATTTCACTTGCTGAATGATGCATTTTAACGCATTCCACCGATTCTTTTGGAAAAGCCGTTTTAAGTGGTAATTTATCCAAAAATTCCGCACCAACTTGAGAATGTGGCTTGCGTTCTCCGGTTGCACGCATTAAGCACTTGCCAATATCGTGCAAAAATGCACCGAGAAAAAGGGAATTTCTGCTCATTATTTGAGAATGTAGTAATTTTACACTACTGTTCGTTAAAAATAAACAAGCGACCCGCATTATGTTTCGCCACGGATTTGGTAATGTCCTCTTTTTTCTACATTACAAAAATGCCCGCATCCAAAACCCTCACCAAACTCCCCATAGGCATCCAAACCTTTGCCGATTTGCGCGAAAACGGCTACCTCTATGTTGATAAAACCGAGTATATTTACCGATTGGTCAGTTTAGGCAAGTCTTTTTTTCTCTCTCGCCCCCGCCGCTTTGGCAAATCGCTCTTGGTGAGCACTATGCAGGCTTTGTTTTTGGGGAAAAAGGAACTATTCAAGGGGTTGTGGATTGCAAAGCATTGGGATTTTAAGCAAAAATTTCCTGTGATAAAATTAGATTGGAGTGCTGTGCGGCGAACTAGCCCCGAAGATGCCGAACCCAGTTTGCAAGGGTTTCTTAAACGAATTGCCACTGACTATAAAATAAAACTCACAGAAAAAACTGCCGCCGACCAGTTTGGAGAACTGCTTGAATCCATCCATAAAAAAACGGGCAAGCAGGTAGTGCTCCTCATTGACGAATACGATATGCCAATCTTAGACAACCTCGAAACTCCGCAAGCGGAGCCGATGAGAGACTATCTGCAAAATTTTTACAAAATCATCAAATCATCAGATGAACATTTGCGTTTTATTTTTTTAACAGGCGTTACCCGCTTTTCCAAAGTGGCGTTATTTTCCGGTCTTAACAGCCCGTTGGATATTACAATAGACAATAGATTCTCTACAATTTGCGGCTATACGCAAGACGAATTAGAAAAGAATTTTAAGCAGCACATAAAAGTAATAGCGGAGGAAGGCGGCGTGTCTGTGGCAACCGCTCTCGAAAGGATTAAGTTTTGGTATAACGGATTTTCATGGGATGGAATTAACCCGGTGTATAATCCCTATTCAACTCTTATTCTTTTTACTCAAAAAATGTTTCGAGGCTATTGGTTCTCCAGCGGTTCGCCCACATTTCTCATTGAACAGATTAAAAAACGAAATGATGTGGCTTTAGTTTTGGAACCGGTTACGCTCACACTCTCGAATAGCGATAATTTTAACATTGCACATATAGACACCGCCCAACTGATGTTCCAAACCGGCTATCTCTCAATCAAAAGCGTGCAGAAAAACGCTTTTGGCACTACCGATACCTACACGCTCGGCGTGTCTAACGAAGAAGTGCGCGTTGCCCTTATTGAATATTTAACCGGACTATATGCAAATGCACAAATTTCCAATACTTTGGCATTACGAGAGCAGATGACCACCGCTTTGCAAAACGGCGATGCTTCGAGTTTAGAAATTTTTATGCGCAAAATGTTCGCAGATATTCCTTATAAGTTATATCAAAAAAAAGAGGCGTATTACCATTCACTGTTTTTGCTGTGGCTTAATCTGCTGGGGTTCAAAGTGCAGGGCGAGGTGAATACCAATTTGGGTAGCATCGATGCGGTGTGGGAACTTGGCAAACAGGTTATTGTGGCGGAACTTAAATATTCCACCAAATTAAAGGCGAAGACTTTGCTTAAAAATGCTATGGCGCAAATCAAAAAGAATCGCTACTACGAAAAATACGAGAAGGGCAGTAAAACCGTATCTCTTTTAGGAATTGGTTTTTCCGGCAAAGAAAAAGACTTGGCTTGCAAGATTTTATAAATGTGCAGAATTAACAAGAGGGGGAGGCTAAAATTCTAATTAAAAATTAGCATCGCCACCAATAAATCAAAAATCAAAATTGCCACGCAAGACGACACAACCACGCTCATAGTCGCCATACCCACGCCCTTTGCACCCGCACCTGCATTTAACCCGTGATAATAACCGAGAAGGTAAATTAGCGTGCCGAACACAAATGACTTGAGTACTCCCGAAAATAAATCGCGAATTTCAAACATATACTGCATACCCGTGTAATATGTATAAGAAGTTATATCGAGTGCGAACACACACACAATCCACCCGCCTATAAGAGCCAAGCAGTTAGAAATTATACTAAGCGCGGGCAGCATAATAAAAAATGCGACAAATCTGGGAAGTGCAAGATATTTCAAAGGGTCTAATCCCAAAACTTCGTAAGCCGCGAGTTCCTCTTTTTCCTTCATAGAACCGATTTCTGCGGCAAGTGCGGAACCTACACGCCCTGCCATAACGAGTGCGGTTAAAATGGGACCCAACTCTATCAAAATCATTTTACAGGCGGCGGTGCCTACAAATTTATCGGGCACGAGATTTCGGAATTGGAACTCCGCCTGAACAGTCGCCACCATTCCCGTAAAAATTGAAGTCACCAAAAGCAAGGGCAAACTCGAAACCCCAATGGATATCATCTGTTTTATTGTGAGATTTCGCACATGCGGAAGAAACGGCAAACGAATCAGCGTTGAAAACAAAAGAACCACCAACTCACCGATAGCGGAAACGCTCTCAACTATATACCTGCCGAGCCATATAAAAGGCGATAGCGCAATGTTCATTCCTCAAATCCTCCCATTTAGTAAAAACTGATTAACTCTTATCTTATACATTCATTCCCATTCGGAGTTAATCAGCCGACGGCGAACTGCCCAAATTTACATAAAATATCGTTCGCCCGTGTCGCTCAGTAGGCTCTGACGACCTCTTATCGAGTTCTTCAGAGCCTACAACTAGTAAAAACTGATTAACTCTTATCTTATACATTCATTCCCATTCGGAGTTAATCAGCCGACGGCGAACTGTCCAAATTTACATAAAATATCGTTCGCCCGTGTCGCTCAGTAGGCTCTGACGACCTCTTATCGAGTTCTTCAGAGCCTACAACTAGTAAAAACTGATTAACTCTTATCTTATACATTCGTTCCCCATTCGGAGTTAATCAGCCGACGGCGAACTGCCCAAATTTACATAAAATATCGTTCGCCCGTGTCGCTCACCATCTCAATCTTCACATCAATCATAATCGCCGGTAGAAAAATACTTTAATCCCCGCCGCCGCCCGCATAATCAACTCCGGAATAATCGTAGAATGTAGTTGTTTCTCCGACAAATTCCATTCTAATATCTTTGGTAGGTCCGTTACGGTGTTTTGCAATTATAATATGAGCCTCTCGTTCTTCTTCCTGTGTAGGCTGCCAATCCGAATCTTTGCCTTTTTTCTTCTGCTTGTCCTTTATGGGGCGGTGAATAAACCACACCATATCGGCATCCTGCTCTATTGAACCGGAATCTCTCAAATCGGATAGTTGCGGATAACCTCCGCCAATCGGTCGATCTTCCACTTTTCGGTTCAACTGTGCGAGTGCAAGAACCGGAATTTGCAATTCTTTAGCGAGCACTTTTAACAAACGCGAATTTTCGCCAACGCCCACCGCACGATTCTCCGCCTTTGAATTGACTTTCATCATCTGCAAATAATCAACAACAACCAAATCGAGTTTATTATCGTGTTTGCGCTTAAACACTCTGCATTTTGAAATTAAATCTAAAGCATTAACTACACTTGAATCGTCGATAAAGAGCGGCAGGCTCGCCAATTCTTTTGCTTTCATAATCAATTTTTTATGTTCTTCGTTACTTGTAAAACCGTTGTTCAATTCCCTCTGATTTATACCGGATTCCGAACTCAAAATTCTCTTAGCCAATTGATCCGCACTCATTTCCAAACTAAAAAACAGAACCGTATTTCCTTGTTTTGCCGAGTTTGCCGCAATGTTCAGCGCAAATGCGGTTTTACCCATACTCGGTCTTGCCGCGAGAATAATCATATCGCTTTTTTGCAAGCCGTTTGTTAAATCGTTTAGTTTTTGAAAACCCGTTGAAACTCCCGAAAGTTCGTTATGTTTGCGTGTCGCTAAAATGTTAAGCGCGTGCTCTGCCGCCTCACCTATCGGTATTGCATTTTCCTTAATCTGCTCGGTTGCAATATCAAAAATTCGTTTTTCCGCACCCTGCAAAACCTCGCTCATCTCGGCAGCAGGTTCCATAGCCTCTTTTATTGTATGGTTTGAACTTGAAATAAGAGTTCGCAGAACAAATTTATTCCGTATAATTTCGGCGTGATAACTCGCATTTGCCGCACTCGAAACCGACTCCATAAGCGAAAAAAGATAATCCTTTCCGCCAATCACCGAAAGTTTTCCTCTCTTTTCCAACACATCCGAAAGCGTAATCACATCTACCGGATTACCTTCCGTATAAAGCGTGCGCATCGCATCCCACACCGCCTGATTTTTCTCGTGGTAAAACTCCGCACCGTGCCTTAAAACAAGCGACACCTCTCCAAACGATTTCGGGTCGTGCAAAATACCGCCGAGCAGCCACGCTTCGGCATCTACGGCTTGAGGGTATTCTTGCGAATAAGTCGGCATTTTAGGAATATAGAAAGTTTTTTGGTGCGCTCGGCACACACCGCGTTCACCCTAAAATGACCTCTGAATTGCAGGTGGGGTATAGGGTATGGCGTGTAGGGTGTAGGGAGTGTAAAGTTGAAAGTGGAGAGTGTAAAGTTATTATTCAGGGAACTTTTAAAAATCCATCCAATTCAGATTTTCGGTCTAATTGGATTTTTAGAAGCGACGGTGAACCCGCATAAAATCAACGCTTTTATAGTTCGCCCATATCGCATCGGGAACTTCTATCAATCGCTTACGCAATTTATAGAAGTTCTCTTCAGCAAATTATTCTTCGCTCTCAACTTTCAACTTTCAACTTTACTCTCCCCTCTCCCCTCTCCATTCTCCCGCCCTGCACTGCCGAGTTTTCCACACCCCACACCCCACACCCTATACCCTATTTTTGCACCGCCGAGTTTTCCACTCCCTACACGCCACACCCTATACCCCACCCTGCACCGCCGAGTTATCCACTCCCCATTCCCCATTTTTCTACTTTCCCAACATTGTGAACAAACTTTTCACACAATTTGCCGTTTATCTCGCAACTGTGAGTTTGGCGGTGTTTTTTTTGGGCGGAGCGGCTTTTGCCGAACAATACGAACATTCGCAAAAAAACGACCCTTTGCAGGGGTATATAAATTTTGCATTGCAAAATAACCCTGCGGTGCAGGCTGTGCAAAAAAATTACGAGGCTGCGGAAAAGAGAGTTTTCGGAGTTGGGACTTTGGACTACCCAAAATTAGATATAGGTATAAATACGGATAAAATGGAAATTGAAAAAAACGGTATTATAGGGACTGCACAGTTGATGCAGATGTTTAATTTTCCCGGAACTCAAGGTGCGTTTCAAAATGAGGCACGGGCTATGTCGAAAATGCAACTTGCAAAAGTTGAAAAGTCAAAGGACAGTTTAACCGCACAGGTGAAAATAAAATGGTTCGGATTGTGTGCGGCAAAGCAAAAAATAAAGTATATGAGCGAGAATATTGCACTGTTAAAGCAGATGGAGAGTTTGGCGCGGGCACAGGTTTCGGCAGGCGGAATGTTTGCGGATTTGCTGATGTTGCAGGAGGAAATTTTGGAAATGGAATATAATTTGGAGGCGATGTCTACGGAGTTTTTGGCAATGCAGGAGGAATTTAATGCGGTGCTTGGAAGGAGCGGAGGTGATGTGGAAGTTGCGGACAGTTTGGAAATTATTAAAGGCGGTGCGGAGCAGAGCAAGCGCGAAATTCCAATGCTCGCAATGATAAATTCCGAGAACGAGACTTACAAGGCAGGTGCGGATATGAATAAATATATGGGTTATCCGATGATCGGACTTGGAGTTCAATATGAAAAAAAAATGTTTATGGCGATGTTGAGCGTGACACTCCCGATTTGGCGTGCAAAAACGGAATCCGCTTTGGCAGAGGCACAGTCGAGGTCGGAGGCATCTCGCTTGCAGTTTTTGGCGGTGCAAAATATGCTTGTTGCCGAACGAGCGATGTTGAAAAATACTGCGGAAAATGCGAATAAAAAAATTTCACTTTTGCAGAGACAAACGGAACTCGCTGAGAGCAGTTATAAAATTGCCTTGCAGAATTTTACTGCGGGAACAGGTTCGCTCGCCGATATGTTTAAGGTGAATTTGAAATTGCTCGATTACAAGAAAAAACTGATTGAGGCAGTGCAGGAATATAACTCGGCGATTGCGGAATTGGAGGTAATTTTATGAAAGCGTTTGTATATATAGTTATTCTGCTTGCGGGAGTTATTGCGGGGTGGTTGATTTTCGGCTCACACGGCACACACGAACATTTGGCAACAGAAAATGCCGCGAAAGAGCATTCAACGGAAGGTCAGGTTGAACAGGAATGGACTTGTTCTATGCATCCGCAAATTAGGCAGAAGGAGCCGGGAAAATGTCCTTTGTGCGGAATGGATTTGGTTCCCGTTGCTGTGTCGGCGGGCGGAGCAGGTGCAGGTGATGTAGCGGAAAATTCTTTTGTTATGAGTGCGGCAGCAGTTGCACTTTCAAATGTGGAAACTATAAATGCAAAAAAAAGCAACCCTCAAAAAGTTCTGCGATTGTATGGGAGCATTTTCCCGAATGAACGGCTTGTTCATTCTCAAACCGCACACATAGGCGGACGAATTGAAAAGTTGTCGGTTAATTCCGTTGGAGAGAGTGTGAAAGTCGGGCAGGTGATAGCAAGCGTGTATTCTCCCGAATTGCTAACCGCACAAACGGAATTTTTGGAGGCGATAAAGCAAAAACAACCCGTAATTACTGAGGCGGCACGGGAAAAATTACGGCTATTAAAAATTACCGAAAAACAAATTGCGGAGTTGGAAAAAACCGGAAAAGTGAATGCGAATATAAATATAATAGCCGATGCGGGC
>BNUP01000067.1 GCA_025997455.1 Fibrobacterales bacterium
ACCGTCGCGAGTCAGGTATTTATCGGCAATCAGTTTTTCAATGGTCGCGGCACGAGTTGCGGGAGTTCCCAAACCCCGCTCCTTCATAGCATCGCGCATTTCCTCATCATCTATTAGTTTTCCCGCACCTTCCATTGCGGAGAGCAGGGAACTTTCCGTAAATCTCGCGGGAGGTTTTGTCTCCTGTTCGGCGAGTTCAATTTTTTCCGCAAGAGGTTTTGCATTTGCAGGCAACGGTGCAATTATACCGTCATCGTTTTCTTCTTTTCCGTAAATCGCCTTCCAGCCCGCTTCCTTTAATATTTTACCTTCCGTAACAAAAGTCTCGCTTTCAACTGTTGTTACTCTCGTTGTGTGCAAAAATTCCGCCGCAGGAAAAAATACCGCCACAAACCGCTGGCATATTAAACCGAAAATCTTTTGCTCCGCCTCGCTAAGCGATTTCGGCGCGTTGCCTGTGGGAATTATCGCGTGATGGTCGCTCACCTTTGCAGTGTTAAAAATGCGTGGGTCTTTGTGAACAAAATTATTTTTTAGAGCAATTTCGGCGAACTTCGCAATTCCTCCCGTTAGAGTTCCCATAGTTTTTTTTACGGTTGCAACATAATCATCGGGTAAAAATTTGCTGTCGGTTCTGGGGTAAGTTGTGAGTTTGTGTTTTTCGTATAATGATTGGGCGATCTGCAAAGTTGTTTTCGCAGAAAATCCAAAACGATTATTCGCCTCTCTTTGTAAAAAAGTTAAATCGTAAAGCGGGGGACATCGCTGAAATTCCTGTTTTGATTCCTCCGTAACCGTGCCTTGTTTGCCTTCACATTTTTTTAATATGTCATCTGCTGTTGCCCTGTCCCAAATTTTAGAGTTATTTTCTTTGAGGTCTTTCCAAATTCCTGAGTACTCCGCAAGGTAATTCGGTTTGCCCAAATTATTAGAAATTGTTCCTGCCTTAAATTCCGCTGTTAAAGTCCAAAATTTTTGCGGGACAAAACTCATCCGCGCCTCTTCCCGTTTCACAATCAACGCAAGAGTTGGCGTTTGCACTCTGCCGCAAGGGGTGAGTTGAAAGCCTCCGAATCTGCTGTTGTAAGCCGTTAATCCGCGCGACCCGTTTATGCCCACAAGCCAATCTGCCTCAGAGCGCGACAGTGCCGCATCTAAAAGTTTTTGCATCTCCGCGTTTGTGCGCAAATTTGCAAAGGCGTCTTTAATGGAGGCTTGAGTCATACTTTGCATCCACAACCGCCGAATTACCTTATGTGCTACCCCAGTTTTTCCCTGCTCGTGTTCCAAGATATAATGGAAAATCAACTCGCCCTCGCGCCCAGCATCGCACGCGTTTACAATTTCTCCAACATCTTTTCTTCTAATCAGTTTTCCGAGTGCGGAGAGGTGGCTTTTGGTATCGGGCAGTGCGACCAACTTAAATTCGTTCGGTATAATGGGAAGTGTTTCCATATTCCAATTTTTATACTGCTCGCCTATGTCCTTAGGGTCGGCTATACCGACCAAATGTCCGAGTGCCCACGAAATAATCGTAGTTTCGTTTTCCATACACGATTTATCTTTGCTAAATTTTCCGCCAAGTGCACGGGCAAGGTCTGCCGCCACGCTCGGCTTTTCGGCTATAATCAGAGTTTTCGCGGCTGTTGTTTTTTCGCTCATATTCTTGGGAAGGTAGAAAGTTTGCATTGCCGCCATTGTTTATACAGATTATCTCAATTTTTTTACAAGTGGGCGGCTATACTTATTGTCCGCCATTGCTTATACAGATTATCACGATTTCTTTTTAATTGGGCGGCTATACTTATTGTCCGCCATTGTTTATACAGATTATCTCAATTTTTTTACAAGTGGGCGGCTATACTTATTGCCGTCGTCTCCGAAGAATTCCTTGTTTTATGAGATAAAGTTTGAGGGAGTTCTTCGGAGATTACTATATTTATAATGTGTTTGAGGTGAATTTGACAAAGAAAGCAGAGAAGTCCGCATCTTTAATGCCAATGCCACAATAGGAACAATTGGCGTTGCTCATGACCGATTTGGAAAAAAACGGACCTTCACAGCCGTCTTGGTCAAATTACTCTAAATTAAGTAAAACCAAACACCATTGCCATTTATCCCACAAGTGGGTTGCCTGTTGGGAAGAAACGGAAAGAGGTGTTCAAATAGAGGTGTATTATGCTGGCAGTCGTGGATCAGCCCCGTATTAGAGTTGAAGGTGCAGTTATACCTGAGCACCTGCTCCTTTACCTTAAAGCCGCATTTAGTCGGGTTGATGTCAGTGTTGATTTTGAGTCAAAGGCGACTGAGACTGAATCGGTTCCGTTCCGAAAAACTGCTTGGTATAAAGGCATTCGCAAGAATATGAAACCCGGAGAAAATCTTAAACTTCTCAGGCGGAACAGAAAACTCACTCAAAGACTGCTCTCAAAAAAAAGCGGAATTGCCGTATCCGAAATTTCCGATATGGAAACGGGCAGAATTTCCATTAGCAAGAAAACAGCAGAAAAATTGTCAAGTACTCTTGGAACAAGTACGGAAAATTTATTCTGGTGAATAACCTTTAATTTACCCCCTCTTATTTACCAAATGCACGGGTTCTCTGCGGACTGTGCGGGAATATGTGCCGCCGTTGCCGTAGGTGCGCCAAGCACGGTCGCGGGGGTCTATGTTTTGGGACATTATTGTATTCATCGTTTCACGGACAATATTTCGCGAAATTTCCAAAAGTTCACCGTTTGAATCTGCGAGTCGTTTCACTTCAAGAAGTTCTTTTTTTAACTCCAAAGATATTTTTTCTAATGTTTGACCGTTGAACTGCGGAAATGCAATGACCAAATCGCGGATTGTTGTTGCGTTTTTTGCATTGGCGAATAGAATTTGAGCGGCATATTCCCTTCGGGTTTCCAATCGGTTAATGTTTTCGTTAACATCATCTATTTCGGTTAAAATTTCGGTGAGTTCGGCGGTGTTATTTTCTATGATAGCCGCGCGTTGCCGCAAAAGGGCATCCTTGTAATGCTTATACTGCTCATACATTTTGTTGAGCAGGGCGGTAAGCGATTCAAAATGCTGTTCTAAATTCATTTTTCATACTCCTCTTTATATTCCAAAACCCTTTTCACATATTCCTGAGTTTCCTGATACGGCGGAATGCCTCCGTATTGCTCCACTGTGCTTGCACCTGCGTTATAGGCGGCGAGTGCCTTTTGCTCATCGCCTCCGAATTGAGCGAGGAGTTGTTTCAAATAGCGAGTTCCGCCCATAACATTTTGACGACCGCTAAACGAATTTACCACGCCCATTTCCTTTGCGGTTGAATCCATTAACTGCATTAAACCCTTCGCTCCCTTGTTAGAACGAGCGAGCGAATTTCCTCCGCTTTCTTGCCTAATAACCGCACGAATTAAATTTTTATCAACGCCGAGCGTATCTGCCGCCTCACTTATCCAATTTTCAATTTGCTTTTCACTTGCTCTCGGTGCTCCATACGCGGAATTTGCAGATGCTGTTGTAGAGTATGCCCCGAATGCCGAAGGCGGAGTTGCATTTTCACCTGCAAGTTCCTTATATACCATTTTGGCAATTCCGAAAGACCCGTTTTTACTTGCAGAATTTGAAATTTGCTCGTCTAACATCTCTGTAAAAATTCGCCTTCCGCTACTCATCTCCTCATCTTGCGGAACTGTTTTTCGCATAGATTTCATCATTTGATGCACGAACATCGCCTCAAATTCCTGTGCCGCTTTCCATTTTTTTGCATCATCGGTTGCGGCGTTAGGAAGGCGCGGGGCAGTTGCCTGTGCGGCTGTTTGTGCGGCTGTTATTTGCAAGGCGGACATATCGGCAAATATGTTGCAAAAAATGTGCCATATAAAGTCGCTTAGTAGTATCAGACAATCTCTTAACGAGTTCTTCAGAGCCTACTATAGGGAATCTCTAAAAACTCCTCTAAATCATAATTTTACAAAATTGGAGTTTTTAGAGACGACAGCGAACCCGCATAAAATGCACCTTGAAATAGTTCGCCCATGTCGCTTAGGAAACTTCTATTAACCATTTATTAGGTTAATAGAGGTTTCCTATAGAAACGGATCAATTCATTCAACCCGCCTGCACTGCGAGTTTTCCATTCCCCACACCCTACACCCAAACTTGCAACGCAGAGGAAACTCTACTCTTTACTCTTTACACTCTACTCTTTACACTCTCAACTTTTTCTACCTTCCCAAATATGAGGTTTTACGGACTTACGCACTCGTTAGTGTGCTTGTTGTTATTTGTTTCGCTTTGCTTTTCGCAAACGGATTCGCTTTCGATTGACACTCTGCCGACCAAAGTTTCAAATAAGAAGGGTGTTTTAGCGATAAACAGTTCCGCACCTGCGGGTGTTTGGGTGAATGGGGTGGCTTATGGGACAACTCCGTTTTCGGCTGAATTACCGAGCGGTTGGGTTACGATTTCGCTTCGTGCACAGGATTTTTGGACTTCGGTGGTGCTTGCTCATATCGATTCGGGAAGAACGGTATCTTACAATTTGCCTCTTAAACATTATGCCGAAATTCCAAACGCACCCGAAATCGGCGATGTTTCAAAGATTCACGATTTGAGAACGCTTGAAAATATTTACGATAAATTGGCAAAAATCAGACCAACTGCGGTGGGTGATTCGCTCTGCATTGCAAAATTTGTTGAGGAATCGCCGTTGCCTTACGCCGCTCCCGCACCTTTAACCGAAAAAAGTCCAGAATATCAAAATTATTATGCCATATATAATATAGAACGGCAAACCGATTTTAACGATTATCTTTGGACTTGCACGAGTTCGGTGGAGAGTGCACAGAATAAGGTTCTTTTGCGTTTGGCGGAATTATCTAAGTCGCAGGTGAGCGGTTATGTGCCTGTATCGGCGGCATCTTTTAAGCAGAGTGCCCCCGATGGTTTAAAGGGTGATTTGGAATTGTCTTTCCGTTCGCCCGATGGCAGGGCAGATGTTTTGTGGAAGGGGAAATGGGAGAGTTCAGATTTTAAGGGCGATGACCTTGTTCGTGCTTTGACCTCAGCACAACCTCTTGCACTTGCTTTTTTAAGTGTCGGGAATCAAACCGTGTGGATACCTGTTAAAGCAGGGTTAAGCGAGGGGGGTGCAAACAATACCTCCCCGTCAGTCATGAAGGCGGAACAGACGGGGGGAAACCTTTATTACAGACACTTTTATAAATACTCGGCGTTGAATGTGTCGTGGAACGGTTTGGTGTTTTCGCTGAAAGGTGAATTTGTTTTACCCGAATACATACGAACACAACCTGAGGTGGCGGCTTGGCTTGGAGTTAAAGATACCGTTATTGTAGCGGACACGGTGGCGAAGTTGCCGATAGAACGGCTTGCACTTGCAAAAATTCCCGCAGGAAGTTTTAACTATAAGGGTAAAAAAACTGAGGTGAATGCATTTTCAATAAACACCACCGAAATTTCGCAAACACTCTATAAAGCAGAATGCGGAAAGGCAAAAGATTTTGGCGATTTTGTCGGTGATTCTCTGCCTGCACACAGCGTGAATTGGAAAGAGGCAAGCGAATGCTGCGTTGCTCTCGGTGGCAATTTGCCTACCGAAGTGCAGTGGGAATATGCAGCGCGTGCGGGTATGAACGGTAAAACTATCACTGCCGCAGGGTCTGTTATAGGCGATTACGCTATTTACAAAAGCGATATTCATAAAGGAATTGAGAAGGTCGGCACAAAGAAACCAAACGGCTGGGGGCTTTACGATGTGTTTGGGAATGTGGGCGAATGGGTTAAAGATGACGGTTTTTGGTTTGGGAAATACAAGTATATAAAGGGCGGCAGTTGGAAGAGCAAAGAAAAAGATATGTCCTTTGAGAACCGTGATGAAGAAGATGCGAGATATTGGGGCACGCACTTGGGATTTAGGTGCGTGTTTTAAAAATCATTTAATTAAGAGAGTTTGTCTCTGAAAGCCTCGTATCCAAACTCGCGAACCAAGTGGAATTTGCCGTCTTTCCAAAGACCAATTGCAGGGTGTTTAACGCCGTTAAAAAAAGTTGTTTTTACCATCGTATAGTGAATCATATCCATAAAAATTATTTTGGAGCCGGCTTCAAGGGCTTTGTCAAATGAATAGTCGCCTGCTATGTCGCCTGCAAGGCAGGAATTTCCCGCAAGGCGGTAGGAGTGCTGTTTTACGCCGAGCATTCCGCTGCCCATAACCATAGGACGGTAGGGCATTTCCAAGCAATCGGGCATGTGAGCCGCAACAGAAATATCTAAAATTGCAATGTCAATTTCATTATGAACAATATCGAGCACGGAAGATACGAGTTCGCCTGTTTGCCACCCCACTGCCTCACCCGGTTCCAAAATCACTTCCACACCCGGATATTTTTTGTGAAATTGGTTAATAATTTTTATCAGCAGTTCAACATCGTAATCTGCACGGGTTATGTGATGCCCTCCGCCGAAATTTATCCATTTCATTTTCGGAATAAACTCTCCGAAATTTTTTTCGATGGTTGCTAAAACCGCCCCCAAAGCATCTGCATTTTGTTCACAGAGAGCGTGAAAATGCAAGCCTTCAATTCCATCTAAAAGTTCTAACTTAAATTCTTTGCGGGTAACTCCGAGCCTTGAGTAGCGACTCGCCGGATTGTATAAATCCGTATCTATGCTTGAATATTCCGGGTTTATGCGAATACCCGCACTCACTTTTTTTTTGAGAGTAATGTTTTTATACGCCAACCATTGCGAGAATGAGTTAAATGTTATATGAGTTGCGTGGGAGAGCAAAGTCTCTATTTCGTCTTTGCGATAAGCGGGTGCGCATATATGAATTTCTTTTCCCATTTTTTGGGAGGCGAGTAAAGTTTCGTTCAAACTGCTCGCTGTTGCACCGCTCAAATATTCCCCCACAAGCGGGAGCGTTCGCCACATACTGAATCCTTTCAAAGCGCAAATCACCTTTGAATTGCTTTCCTTTTGAATTCGGTTCAAAATTTCGAGGTTGTGCCGCAGTCTCGATTCTTCGAGAACATAACAAGGGGATGGAATTGCGGAGTAATCTATCATATTGCCTGCCGTTATTTTTCGTCTAATTTAATATATGTGTTTTGCCCTAAGGGAGAATCTATCGCTTTTTTTATCGCATCTATAATAACGGAAATCGGCGACACGGCAGCGTGTTCCGTATGCACAAAATCGGTATTATTTACATCGATAATTAAAATCTGGCTTGTTTTATAATGGAAAAAATATCGGTCGTAAAGAGCGGCGAGTTGCTTTAAGTATTCGTGAGTGATACCTTTGAATCCATCGCATATTCCGCTTTGCAGGTTGAGTTGAATTGTCTGTTGATGACGATTCTGAATCCTGCGGTAAAGCGTCTCTTCTCCTGCTCTCAGATACACGATTAAATTCGGTTTGGCGAAATTTTTGGCGGATTCGCCTAGCACTTCGCGCATTTTTTGGTAGAGTTTCCACTCCTGTTCGTCTTCTATTGTGAGTTCGGCGAAAATGTCGTTTTTTTCAAAGATGAAATCGGTTACGAATAATTTTGGATTTGAGTTGGGTGCGGAGAGTAGATCTGCGGGAAACATTTCCGGTTGTTTAAGTATCTTCTGCATATCTTCGTATTGCTTGTAACGAGACAAGAGAAATGCGATTTGCGTTTGAAAAGCGAATTTTTTTTTGTCGCCGTAAAACCTGTCTAACTGCGTTCGGTCTAACTCCAACTCCTCCTTAAAGGTGCGAATGCCGTTTTTGCCGTATTCCTTTTCCAAAGCGTCTATAAGTGCAGATTTACCTACACCGATGGGACCTTCTACCGCTACAAAGACCGGGTTTGTGGTATTTTGAGACATCGTGGGGGAAGGTAGAAAAATCACTCGGCAGTGCAGGAGTGGGGTATAGGGTGTGGCGTGTAGGGTGTGGTGGGGAGAAAGGAATTGTAGGGGCGTGGGGAATAGAGTGTAAAGTTGAAAGTTAAAAGTGTAAAGTTATTATTCTCTACTCTCTACTCTTTACACTTTTCACTCTTTTGGGGCGTTCTATCCACACCGCGTTCGCTTGTTAAATTCGTCATTGCGTGCAACGACTCATAGTTAGTGATGTTGAGAAAACATCACTAACTTAGGGGGGTTTTTACGGTCATTCCCCCCAACAGCCCTGCGAGCGGAATAGTTGGGGGGATAGTTAGTGATGTTGAGAAAACATCACTAACTTAGGGGGGTTTTAACTATAGGAAAAGGGGCTTCCAACTCGATGCTAATCGGGCAATGATCGCTAAACAGAAGTTCAGGGTAAATTGAGGCATTCACAATACAATCCTTTAACCCCTCATCCACAAAAGCATAATCTATTCGCCAACCAACATTCCGCTCCCGTGCACCGCTGCGGTTGCTCCACCAAGTGTAGGCATCTTTTAGCGTAGGGTGCAGAACTCTAAACGAATCCACAAAACCGCTCTCGACATATTTATCAACCCATGCCCGCTCAACAGGCAAAAATCCGCTGTTCATCTCGTTTTCTTTTGGTCTTGCAATATCGATTTCCTTGTGGCAAACATTATAGTCGCCAATGGTCACAACATGCTTTCCCCGTTCAATCCAATCGAGTGAATTTTCCAAAAAAGCATCGTAAAAGCGCAGTTTGTAGTCCAATCTCTCATCGTTTTGAGAACCGTTCGGGAAATAAATATTATTCAAAACCCAGTCGGCAAAAACCAACTGAACAACCCGACCTTCCTCATCAAACTCCTCAATATCAAAGCCGTGATTCACCTCTTCGGGCGAAATTTTGGTATAAACTCCCACTCCGCTATACCCTTTTTTCTTTTCGCAGGCAGTCCAAAAACTCGTATAACCGTCAAATGCCCGCAACTCAAGCGGAATTTGGTCTTCATCGGCTCGCACCTCTTGAAAGCACATAATATCCGCTTCTGCTTTTATGAACCAATCCGCAAGCCCTTTCTGTGCCGCCGCACGAATTCCATTCACATTGCAACTGTAAATAACCATTAGGAGAATGTAGAAAAAGTTGAAAGAGTAGAGAGTAGAGAGTAAAGAGTAGAGAGTAAAGAGTAAAGAGTAGAGAGTAATAACTTTACACTTTTTACTTTCAACTCTACACTCTACTCTGTGGATTCTGCGACGATGCGCAGAATGACAACCCCCACTCTCCATTCTCCACTTTCAACTCTACTCTCTTCTCTTTACACTCTACTCTAAATTAACTACCTTCCACACAGAAATGCCAATCCTCATATTATTGCTATTCACCCTTGCACTCGCTAAACCGCCACAGTTGCCTCCACCGCCAAACCTGCAAGATTCCGCAAGTCTCCGACTTATATTTGCAGGCGACATAATGGGACACATGACTCAAGTCAATGCAGCACAAAGGGAAGCCGAAGGCAAAGGCTACAACTACAAACCGGTTTTCTCGGCGCTAAAACCATATTTCTCATCTGCAGATATTGCGGTAATCAACTTAGAGCACACACTCGCAGGACCCCCGTTTAGCGGGTACCCGCAATTTTCCTCACCAGACGAATCTATGGTAGCCATAAAAGATGCGGGCTTTGACATAATCACCACCGCCAATAATCACTCATTAGACAGAGGAAAACAAGGCTTAGAACGAACAATTTCCGTATTGGATTCCCTGCACTTAAAGCACTTGGGAACTTACCGCGACACCGCCGAACGGGACTCAAACTACCCTCTATTTTTAACCAAAAACGGAATAAAACTCGCTTTTCTCAATTACACCTACGGAACAAATATGCTCGTTGAGCAATTCCCGAATGTGGTAAATCGCATAGACACCGTTAAAATAGCCGAAGATATAAAGAAGGCAAAAACCGAATCTCCCGATTTCATCATCTCAATTATGCATTGGGGCATTGAATATGAAAATTCAGAAAATGCAGAACAGCGAGAACTCGCCAAATTTCTTGCTCAAAACGGCGTCCATTTAATAGTCGGAGGGCACCCGCATGTAGTTCAACCATTTGACAAAATTGCACTGCCGAACTCAAATGATTCTGTTCCCGTGATTTATTCCGTAGGAAATTTCTTTTCCAATCAACGCGACAGATATACCAACGGCGGAATTATTTTTGATATAACTGTCAAAAAATCGTTAAACGATAAATATGGCAAAGCGACCGTTGCAGAAATCGGTTATCTGCCTTTTTGGGTTTATAGATTCACAAAAAATGGAAATGTATTCAGGCTTTTGCCTCAAAATAACACCGAATATAAAATGTCTTCGGAAGATAAGTCTGTTATGAACTTGTTTTTTGAAGACACCCAAAAAACTCTCAAAAACTTACCGATAAAACAGCCCTAAAGCACTGGGTTGATTCGGGTTCGCCCATGTCGCTTGGTAACCTCTACCAACCTCTTAGGAGGTTAATAGAGGTTACCTATAGCCTTATCCCTCAGTCGTATAGACTTTTTCTGCGTAAAGTGCAGTTGCCGCCAAATATTCGCGGTTCATTTTTGCGATGAACTCAACCGAAATTCCCTTGGGACAAGCCGCCTCGCACTCGTAAAGGTTTGTGCAGTTTCCAAAGCCTTCTTTGTCCATCTGCGCCACCATTGCAAGCACTCTCTTTTGCGCCTCAGGTTTTCCCTGCGGCAAATAAGACAAATGCGACACCTTGGCAGAAACGAACAACATAGCAGAGGCATTTTTACAAGCCGCAACACACGCTCCGCAACCTATACACGCCGCCGCATCAAATGCTCTATCGGAATCCACCTTCGGTACGGGTAAAGTGCTCGCAGGAGGTGCATTTCCGGTGCTGATACTTACAAAACCGCCCGCTTGAATTATGCGGTCAAAGGCACTTCTATCAACAGCACAATCCCTAAGCACGGGGAAAGCCGCCGAACGCCACGGCTCAATAACAATAACATCGCCGTCTTTGAACTTACGCATGTGCAGTTGGCAAGTAGTCACCAAACTATCGGGACCGTGCGGCATTCCATTGATAACGAGCGAGCACATACCGCAAATTCCCTCACGGCAATCGTGGTCAAAGGCAAAAGGTTCTTTGCCTTCTTTTATAAGTTTCTCGTTCATAATATCGAGCATTTCCAAGAAAGACATATCCGGAGAAATACCCGACAATTTAACCACCTCAAATGTTCCGCGTGCCTGTGCATTTTTCTGCCTCCACGCTTTAATTGTCAAATTCATATTGCCGGTCTCGCTCATTTGTAACTCCTTGTCATAAGGTGAACGCTTTCAAATTCCAAATTTTCCTTGCTGAGTTCGTGAGGTTTGTTTGTTCCCTTCCATTCCCAAGCGGCAACATGGCAGAAGTCTTGGTCGTTTCTCTTCGCCTCGTTTTCTTCTGTTTGGTGTTCCTCTCGGAAAT